>JADGHA010000544.1 GCA_019689695.1 Micromonosporaceae bacterium
GTGCCGCGGTCCAGGCCCAGCTGTCCGCGGTGCTCGAGGACCTGCCGGTGGCCGCGGCGAAGACCGGCATGCTCGGCGGTGACCAGGTGGCCGCGGTGGTGGCCGGGGCGGCCCGGGATGGCCTGCTGCCCAACCTGGTCGTCGACCCGGTGCTCCACTCGACCAGCGGCAGCCGGCTCGGCGTGCTGTCCGCGGTGGAGCGGCTGGTGCCGTACGCCACGGTGCTGACGCCCAACCTCGACGAGGCGTCGGCACTGGTCGGCCGGCCGGTACGGACACCGGACGAGATGGCCGCGGCCGCCGCGTTGCTGGGTGCCGCCGGCGCCCGGTGCGTGGTGGTGACCGGCGGCGACCTGGGGCCCGACGCGGACGCAATCGACGCGGTGTGGGGCGTCGACGGCGTCCGCTTCATGTCCGGGCCGCGGGCGTCCACCCCCAACACGCACGGTTCCGGCTGCACGTTCTCGGCCGCCATCGCGGCACGGCTGGCGCTCGGTGACCGGCTGCCGGATGCGCTGTCGTACGCCAAGGCGTACGTGACCAGGGCGATCGCCGGATCGGCCGGCTGGCGGCTGGGGTCGGGGCACGGACCGTTGGACCACTTCGGATGGACAGTTCAGGAGGTCGCGACATGAACTATCGGCGCAAGGTGTACGTGCAGGGGAGCCGTCCGGACCTCCGGGTGCCGTTCGCGGAGGTGGACCTGGCCGGCGACAACCCGCCGGTGCGGCTCTACGACACGTCCGGGCCGGGGTCCGATCCGGCCAAGGGCCTGCCGCCGCTGCGCGGCCCGTGGATCGCCGAGCGGGGGGATGTGCAGCCCGTGCGGGGGGCCGGGACACCGCTGGCCGGGACCCGCCCGACCCAGCTGGCGTACGCCCGCGCCGGGATCATCACTCCGGAGATGGAGTTCGTCGCGATCCGTGAGGGCGTGCCGCCCGAGGTGGTACGGGACGAGGTGGCCGCGGGCCGGGCCGTGCTCCCGGCGAACGTCAACCACCCCGAGTCCGAACCGATGGCGATCGGCAAGCGGTTCCTGGTGAAGGTGAACGCGAACATCGGGACGTCGGCGGTGACCTCCTCGGTGGACGAAGAGGTGGAGAAGCTGACCTGGGCCACCCGATGGGGCGCCGACACGGTGATGGACCTGTCCACCGGCAAGCGGATCCACGAGACGCGCGAGGCTATCATCCGCAACTCCCCGGTGCCGGTCGGCACCGTCCCGATCTACCAGGCCCTGGAGAAGGTCGGCGGTGACCCGGTCAAGCTGACCTGGGAGGTGTACCGGGACACCGTGATCGAGCAGGCCGAGCAGGGCGTGGACTACATGACCGTGCACGCCGGCGTGCGGCTGGCGTACGTGCCGATGGCGGTCGGCCGGGTCACCGGAATCGTCTCCCGGGGTGGGTCCATCATGGCCGCCTGGTGCCTGGCCCACCACGAGGAGAACTTCCTCTACACCCACTTCGCCGAACTGTGTTCGCTGCTCGCGCGCTACGACGTCACCTTCTCGCTGGGCGACGGCCTGCGGCCGGGATCCATCGCGGACGCCAACGACGAGGCGCAGCTGGCCGAGCTGCGGACCCTGGGCGAGCTGACCCGCATCGCCTGGGAGCACGACGTGCAGGTGATGATCGAAGGCCCCGGGCACGTGCCGATGCACAAGATCAAAGAGAACGTGGACCTGCAGCAGGAGTGGTGCCACGAGGCGCCGTTCTACACGCTGGGCCCGCTCGCCACCGACATCGCGCCGGGATACGACCACATCACCTCGGCGATCGGCGCCGCGATGATCGCCATGTACGGCACGGCGATGCTGTGCTACGTGACCCCGAAGGAGCACCTGGGCCTGCCGGACCGGGACGACGTGAAGGCGGGCGTGATCGCGTACAAGATCGCCGCGCACGCGGCCGACCTGGCGAAGGGGCACCCGGCCGCCCAGGCGTGGGACGACGCGCTGTCCAAGGCGCGCTTCGAGTTCCGTTGGGAGGACCAGTTCAACCTGGCCCTGGACCCGGAGACCGCCCGTGCCTACCACGACGAGACCCTGCCGGCCCAGCCGGCGAAGACGGCGCACTTCTGCTCGATGTGCGGCCCGAAGTTCTGTTCGATGAAGATCACGCAGGATCTCCAGCGCTACGCCGCGGAGCACGGCGTCTCGGTGGCGGAGGCGGCGGCGGTCGGCATGAAGGAGAAGTCGGAAGAGTTCGTCCACGCCGGCGCCCGGGTCTACCTGCCGCTCGCCTGAGCGGGCCTCGCCTGAGCGGGCCTCGTGCCTGAGCGGGCTCGGTGCCGTAGGGCGCTTCAGGCGCCAGCGGGGAAGCGTTCGCCCGGGACGCGGCGGGGGAGCGAGCCGCCCTGCGCCGGCCCGCTCAGGCCGGCGACCCACTCGACGTGGTCGTCCCGCCGGGGCGCCGTCGCCGAGGCCCGTGTCCGCTGCGACGGGATCGTTCCGGCCGGCCGCTGTGCCGCCGCTGGACGCCGCTGGTCGTCCCGCTTGCCCAACGGCGGGAGGATGTTCGTCGGCTCGATGGTGTCGGCCGGGCGGGTGGGGCCGCCGGCCGGCACCTGCGACCGATCCCGGGCGCGGCCGCGCCGCGGTACCGCCGCGACCAGGAGCGAGCCGAGCAGCCCGGCCGG
>JADGHA010000545.1 GCA_019689695.1 Micromonosporaceae bacterium
GCCCGGGCCGGTGGCCGTCCCCGGGCCGGAAGCCGTACGGCGCCCGCGCGGGCTCACGCGGTGGGCGCGGCGATCCTCGTGACGCTCGCCCCACCGTCCGTGGACTCGTACACCGAGCCGTCCATCGCGGCGGCGAGCAGCCGCTGCGGGGAGACGGCGGTGAAGGCGACCGGCGGCATGGGCAGGGCGCCCTTGGCCGCCCAGGTGGCGCCGCGGTCGGTGCTCACCCGGATCCGCGCGTCGGTGTCCACGCCGATCAGGTGGCCGTCGTCGGTCACCTCGAGGAACATCAGCAGCGGCGCGCCCCGCAGCGGGCGGAAGGTCATCCCGGCATCCGTGCTGATCATGACCCCTTCGGGGGTGGTCGCGTAGACGGTGCCGGGATCCGCGGGCCCGGCCGCCAGGTCGAGCAGGTCGAGCCGGGCCGCCGGGGTGAGCCTTCCGCCGTCGCCCCGCCACACCTGCCCGGTCTGGCTGTCGTAGCCGTAGATCCGCTCCTCGCCCGCGACCTCGAGCGCGTGGAAGTCCGCCTTGCCGGCCAGGGCGATCTGGGTCCAGGTGCGCCCGGCGTCGGTGGAGCGGATCAGACCGAGGTGGGGCTGCGCCCCGTTCGCTATGTCCTCGGCGCTCGGGTGGCCGCTCGCGTAGAACGTCCGCGGACCGGCGACGGTGAAGCCCATGAAGTCGGCGTCCTGGTCGCCCACGCGGACCAGCCTCCCCCGCTCGACAGTGAACAGGCCGTAGTGCCCGGCGACGTACACCTTGCCGGTCGCCGGGTCGGCGCCCAGCCCGTGCACGTGCCCGACGCCGGTGTCCTGCCCGCTGGGCGCGGGTTCGCCCGGCTCCCCGGTGGCACCGCAGGCGGTCAGCCCGCCCGCGAGCAGGAGCGCGGCGGCGATGAGGCGGAGTCTCGTGATCATTCGCCGTCCTCCCCTCACACCTGGTAGCCGAGGAGGGTCATCATGCCGGCCGCCGCGTGGTAGATGTTGTGGCAGTGCACCGCCCAGATGCCCGGATTGTCGGCATCGAAGTCGACGGTCACCGTGGCGTCCGGCAAGACGATCACCGTGTCCTTGCGTACGCCCCGTTCGCCGAGGGCGAAGGTGTGCCCGTGCACGTGCATGGGGTGCCACATCAGGGTCCCGTTGACGAACCTGATCCGCACCCGCTCGCCGGACCGGACCGGTTCGATCACCTCGGGGTCGTACGGCCGGCCGTTGATCGCCCAGTCGTACTTCGCCATGCTCCCGGTGAGCGCGAAGGTGATGGTGCGGTCCGGTGCCTTGGCGGCCAGCCGTACCGCGTCGGCGGGCACGAGCCGGTCGTAGGAGAGGATGCGCCCCTCGAGCTCGGCCGGCCGGGCATCGGCCTTCGGCGCCCGGGCCTTCGCCGAGGTGCGCACCAGGGCGCGGGCGGCGGCCCGCTTGCCCTCGGCCGCGGCGACCAGCGGGAACACCCCGTCGGCGAGGGTGACGAGCACGTCGTACCGCTCGCCCATGCCGATCAGCAGGGCGTCGGTCTCCACCGGCTCCACGGGGAAGCCGTCGGTGTGGGTCACGGTCATCCGGTGGCCGCCGAGCGCGACCCGGAAGGCGGTGTCCCCGCTCGCGTTGATCAGCCTGATGCGCACCCGGGTGCCCGGCTTGGCCTGATAGGTCTCCGGCGCGGCCGCGACCCGGCCATTGACCAGGTAGTGCGGGTAGTAGACGTCCCCGGCCTCCCCGCCGAGCAGGTCGCTCTCCGCGTTCATCATCATGTGCGGCCACTTGCCGGAGGCGGACGGCGTGGGTGCGTGGCCATCATGGCCGGAGCCATGGCCGGGTCCGCCGGATCCGTGACCGCCGTGGCCGGCCGAGCCCATCTTCGCCATCGCGGTGAGCTCGGCGAGCACCTCGTCCGGCGTGCCGGTCACGCCGTCCAGCCAGTCGTCGAGCACGACGACCCACTCGTCGTCGTAGCTCAGCGGTTCGGCCGGATCCTCCACGATGAGCGGGGCGTACAGGCCCCGGTCGAGCTGGGTGCCGTGGTGCGGGTGGAACCAGTAGGTGCCGGGGTGAGGCGCGGTGAACTCGTAGGTGTGCTCCGCTCCCGGCGCCACGGGCGGCTGGGTGACCCCGGGAACGCCGTCGGCGTCGTTGCGCACCCCGAGGCCGTGCCAGTGGACGGTCGTCTCCTCGGGCAGCCGGTTGACCAGGCGGGCCCGGACGACCTCGCCCGTCCGGACCCTGATCGGCCGCCCGGGCAGGCGGTCGCCGTACATCCAGGTGCGCACGGTGACCCCGCCGAGGTCCGCCTCGCCCTCCTGGGCGATGATCTGGAACTCGCGGACCGGGCCGGGGCGGCGGGCCGCCTCGGCGGCGCGCACCTCGGGGCCGCCGGGCGTGACGAAGGTCTGCCGGGAGCATGCGGCAAGGAACGCTCCTCCCGCGGCGGCCAGGCCTGCGCGCAGGAAGAGCCGACGATCGATCGCTGACATATCGGCTCACTCACGGTCGGTCGGTGGACGTGCGGTTCCGCGGACCGGACGGCGGTGCGGTCCGGGCGACCGCCCCGCCCCGGCCGGAGCCGCTATACGCGCAGCACCCATGACACCCCTAAGGAGCTGGCCGCCCAAGACCCCCCCGGGACCGCCGG
>JADGHA010000038.1 GCA_019689695.1 Micromonosporaceae bacterium
CGCGCGGCCCCCCGGCCGCCGGCCTTTGCCGCGCCCCTGCGACCGCCGGCCTTTGCCGCGCCCCTGCGACCGCCGGTCTTTGCCGCGGCCCTGCGACCGCTGGCCGTTGTCGCCGCCTCTTCCCCGCTCTGGCGGCCGGGCGCTGCTATCGACGGCTCGGCCGCCACCTCCGCCGGCTCCACCGTCCCGCTCGGCGCCGGCAGAGGCATCACCTCAGCCTCGGTCTCGGGCGGCAGCGCCCGGGCCACGGCGGGTGCGGCCAAGGCACGGACGAGCAGATCCAGATCGACCGCCGGCAGGTCGGTGGGGGCGAGGCCACCACCGTCTGCGGCGCGCACGGTCAGCTCGGTGATGCGGGTGTGTCCGCTGGACGTGTCCACCCGGACTGTGGTCTGGGCGCCCGGGGTCCCTGCGTTGTCCCCATTGTCCGGGGTGATGGTGATGACGAAACGGCTCACGGAGGCTCCCCTAATCGCTGACTTGCGAAGCGTACCCCGGGATGGTGCGGAAGCTCCATCGGGCAGCGCGAATTCTTCCCGGCCACGGCGTCCAGCCCACAGTGGACGTCAACGCGACCGGATGGGCTTTCCGGGGTTGGCCGTAGTCAGCAGGACGCCGTCGCGGACTACGAATACGCCATTCACCAGGACGTGGGTAATGCCCGTGGAGGGCACGACGGCATCGTAGGTAGCCCGGTCGGAGATCTCCGCCGGGTCGAAGACCACGAGGTCGGCGTCCGCCCCCACCCGCACCCGTCCCTTGCGTCGCATCGCGGGCACGCTCTCGCCGAGGATCTGGGCCGGCAGCAGGGAACAGCGCCGGACCGCCTCGGTGAGCGAAAGGACACCCAGCTCGCGTACCAGCCACCGGAATGTCCGGGCGAACGTGCCGAGACTGCGCGGGTGGACCCGCGCCCCGGCCGGCACCGGCCAGGCGTCACCGGCCGCGACACCGGTGAGCGGCATCGCATCACTGGCGATAGCGGTATCCGGCAGGAGCAGTGAGCGCAACAGCATCGCGCGATCGGCGTCGTCGCGTTCGTCCAACCATTCGAAAATGACGTTGCCGCCCGGGTCCCGCTCGCGCAGCTCGGCCAGTCGGTCCAGGCTGGCCACCCGCTCGCCGGTGGGCAGGTAGGTGATGGTCGTGGGGGCGATGCCCACCCGCGCGAACCGCTCGGGCGCGAAGAACGGAGCACCGACCACAGTGGATGCCGTGCCGTACGGGTAGGCCTCGGTGCTGACCCGCACGCCGTACCCGCGGGCCCGCAGCACCGCCTCGGCGACCTCGTCGATCATCCGGTCCGATGTGCTGTTCACATGGCAGATGTGCATCTGCGCCCCGGTGCCCGCGGCGGCCGCGATCACCTCGACCGCGCCCTCCAGCGCGGTGTGCTCCTCCTCGGCGCGACCCGCATAGCGGGCGTGCGTGAACACCGGTACGCCCAGCCGCGCGGCGAGGGACGCGATGTGGAAGTACTCGTCGCGACTGGTCTCCGGCGCGTAGCCGAGCAGCACGCCGATGCCCAGCGCGCCGTCGGCCACGTTCGCGGCGAGCAGGTCCAGCAGCCTGGCCCGGTCCGCCGGGCCGACCGGCGCGCGCCAGCCAGCCCTTGCCTGGTGCCCGCTGAGGATCGAGTCGGCGGCATCCAGCGGCACGCCGTCGAACAGGTGCAGCCGGGCGAGCGCCCAGGAGGCGGAGAAGCCGAAGTTGATGGGCCGGCCCTCCTCGATGGAGCGTTGGTAGCGGTCCTGTACCGGCAGCGCACCCGCCTCCAGCTCCAGCGCCGTCGTGACCCCGTCGAGCGCCTGCAGCCGCATCCCCGTCAGGCTCTGCGCGTGGCTGTGCAGGTCGATGAAGCCCGGGGCGAGCACCTGGCCGGAGACGTCGACCGTCGTCTCGGCCGGCAGCGGCCCGGTGGTGATCGCAGCGATCGTGCCGTTGCTGATCCCAACCGTACGCACGGCGTCCAGGCCCGACTCCGGATCGATGACCCGGGCGCCGGCCAGCGCGAGCTCGTACCGCATCCGGACCCGCTAACCGCGCGCGGCGCGGACGCCGTTGGCGAAGAAGGCCAGGCGCACCTGCTTGTCGAGGGCGCGCTCGGGGTGGTTCATCAGGCCGAAGGCCAGACCGTCCGGAGTGGTCACTCCGGCCACCCCGTCGGCGGAGCCGTCCGGGTTGGCGTGCTCGGGATACCGCAGCGCGGCGCGCCACCCCTCGCGCCCGTCCGGGTTCGGCTCGGCGACGAACCGCCCCTCGCCGTGCGCGCACGGGAACTCCAGCGTCTGGCCGGACAGCCCGGCCAGCCACGGGCTCGGGTTGTCCGGCACCACCTCGTGCGGCTGGTTGGGCACATTCTGGAAGGTGCCGTTGGTGTTCACCGTCAACGCCACCCCGGTACCGAACCAGCCGGCCCGTACGGCGATCTGAAAGCCGTTGCAGATGGCCAGCATGAGCCGGCCGCGGGCGGCGGCGTACTGGTCGGCGAGCCGGGTGCGCAGCAGCATGGCGGCGACCCGGCCGGCGGCGAGATGATCGCCGAAGGAGAACCCGCCGGGCAGGCAGAGGATGTCCGCGCTGTCCAGGCGGTCCCGCCCGGCCAGCGCGTCGGCGAGGAACAGCAGGCGCGGCGCGGCGCCGACGTGCCGGAAGGCGCGCAGCGTCTCCTCCTGGCAGTTGGTGCCCGGCAGGTAGAGGACGTTCACGGTGGGTTTCACAGCAGGCTCCCGACGAACGCACCGGCCCACCGCTGCCGCACCGCTTCGGTGAGCAACTCCTCGCCGCCGAGGCGTACGCCCGGCGCCGGGCTGAGTCGCGCGACCACCACCGGGCTGAGCGCCGCCGGCAGGGCCGCGACATCCTGCGGGCGCATTTCCACCAGCGCGGCGCACCGGTGCTCGGCGAACAGGTCCGCCGTGCCGCCACCGCCCAGCTCCGCGCCGAGGCCGCTGGCCAGGCTGCCGGTGACCAGCCGCGCCGCCACCCCGCCGGAGCCGATCGTGGTGCCGCTGCGGAACAGATGGCGCGACTGGGCGACCGCGTCGAGGTAGCGGCGGAACTCCTCCGGCCCGATGTCGTCGATCGCACCGGACCCGATGCCGAGGGCACGGCCGGCCACAGTGGCCGCCGGGGACGGGGTGGCCGGTCCGATACGGACGATGACGTTGCCCGGATCCGTCCACTCCTCGCCGAGCAACTGGTCCACGTGCGGCACCTTGCCGAGGGCGGAGAGGAAGACGGCCGGCGGCACGTGCACCAGCCCGTGGTCGGTGTGGGTCGAGCCGGCCGAGGAGTCCTTGCCGGAGATGACCGGCGTACCGAACCGCCGCACCAGCGCGGCCAGCTCGTCGACCATGGCGACCAGCCACTCGTCGGCGCCCTCGGACAGGTGCGGCGTGTAGAAGTTGTCGCACACGCAGACGTCGATCAGGTCGACCCCGGCGAGCACCTGCCGGGCCAGCAGCGCGCAGAACATCTGCCGCAGCGCCCGCACCGGGTGCGCCTCGTAGAGCCAGGGCGAGAAGGCGGTGGCGAAGACGGCGGCGGCGGGCAGGCCGTCCACCGGGGTGCCGGCCCAGTACGTGGTGGGTACGCGGTGCCGGCGCCCGTACTGCGGCCCGTGGACGGTATTGCCTTGCACCGTCGAGTCATACTGCGCGTCCGCGTACTCCTGGGAGGCCACCTCCAGGTCGCCGATCACCTGCTCCAGCAGCTTCGCCAGCTCCGGCCGGTCCAGCTCCGGCCAGGGCTCCACAGTGGAGGCCGTGGCGGGCGGTGGTCCTACCTCGCGCGGTGCCGGCCGGTACCCCAGCAGCTCGTACGGGACGTCAAAGCCCAGCTCTCCGGTGTCCTCCGGCATCGCACCCGGCGGCAGCGCCACGACGGAGGCCTCGTCCAGCTCCGGTGCGTGGAACACGCCGTAGCGGCCGCTGCCGGTGAACCGGCCGATGACGGTGGCGCGCACCTGGTGCCGTTCGGTGATTTCCCTGGCCCGGTCGAGCTTTTCGGCCGGGACGGCAAGCAGCATCCGCTCCTGCGACTCGGACAGCAGGATGCGCCACATCGGCAGGGCCGAGGTCTTCAACGGCACCAGGGCGGTGTTGATCCATACCCCGCACGCCTCGCCCATCTCGCCCACGGCACTGTTGAGCCCGGCCGCGCCGAGGTCGGTGACCGCGCGCAGGCAGCCGGCGTCGCGCAGGTCGATGATGGCCTTGCGGAACTTGACCTGTTCCAGTGGGGCGCCGATCTGGACGGCCGCCTCCGCCATGGTGGCTCCGGCCGAGCTCGCCGAGGCGCCGTGGATGCCCTCGTTCCCGGTGCGGCCACCGATCAGCATCACCATGTCACCCGGGCGGGGCCGGCCCCGCGCCGCCAGATCCCGCGGCAGGATGCCGATGCTGCCGCCGAGAGCGAACGGCTTCGCCCGGTACGCCGGATGGAAGGCCATCCGCGACCACATCATCGGTACGCCGAAGGTGTTGCCGTACTCCTTGATGGCGCGGATGGTGTCCAGCGCGATCTGCCGCGGCGCCGGCCGGCCACGGATCGACGCCGGCGCATCGGGCGGGCCGGTCGCGGTGTACTCGAAGCACCCGATCGGGTCGGCGCCGAGCCCGGTGCCGAGGATGTCGCGCAGCACCCCGCCGAGCTTGGTGAGCTGGCCGAAGTAGGCCGAGACGGCGGACGGCCCATTGTGCGTCTCCGCCTTGATGGCGAGCGCGTGACCGCCGTAGAAGTCCCACACCCCGGCGTTGTCGTGGAACATGCTGACGATGTTGGGGTTGCCGGTGTCCTTCGCCGCGTCCACCAGCCGGCCGAGCAGCCCCCCGCCCAGCGAGCGCCAGGTGGTGTGCAGGCAGTGGTCGCTCCACCGGGCGTCCAGCGCCTCCAGCAGCACGTCGGTCACCGGCGCCCCGCCGGTGGCCCGCTGGATCTCGCGGATCTGCCGCATCTGCTCCAGCGACAGGTTGCGGCCGTCCGCCCGGCCCAGCGCGGCCAGTTCTTCGTCGTCGAGGGCGAGCAGGTCGAAACGCCGGGCCGGCGCGTAGCCGCCCACCGGTACCAGCGTCTGGTAGACAGGTTCGGCGGTGTGCAGATCCTCCACTGCCCGGTTGCAGCGGGTCGCGGCGATGATCTCGACCAGCCGGGGGTCCGCGGACTGGTAGGTGGTTGCCACCTTGCCGGCGCGAGCGGGCAGGTCGAGCAGCGCGCACATGGCGACGATCGAGTCGCTCTCGTTGTCCACCACACCGCGCCGATGCGCCACCTGGACCATGTTGTCCGGATCGAGTGGCTCGTCGACGACCACCCGGGTGCCGATCTCGCCGTCGCCGAGCGCCGCCGCCACCTCGGCGATCTCCGCCGGGCTCGGCGGCCGCTCGAACTCGATGTAGTAGTCCCGCCACACCTGCAGGTCGGGTAGGCGCAGCGAGGCGCGCAGGTGCGCCATCGACTGGTCGGCGGGATCGGCCACGCCCCGGACCGAGAACTTGTGGATCATCTTCCTCCCCGGGCAAACGCTCAACTCTATCCGGCCGGTTCCCGCGGCTACGGCCGTACGCCGACGTGCACGCTGCGCGCGGAGAGCCGGAAGAGGTCGGTGCGGTGCCCGAGCCACTCCGGCCGGTCCGGGTCGAGGAGCGCGTCCCAGGTGGCCGAGTCGGCGGGGTCGAGCAGCCCGCTGGGCCGCAACCGGTTCACCCGGTGGGCCAAGCCGTCGACTACGCGCTGCCGCTGGCGGGGATCCAGCGGCGGAGCGGACTCGAACAGCGTGGTCCGGGTGGTCACCTGTACCAGCCCGGCCCGGCGCAGTGCCTCGGTCCACCCGTACGGCATCCGGACCGAATGGGGCAGACCGGCGCGCATCGCGGCGAACCAGCGGTCCTGGGCCAGGTCGAGCCGCACCTCCAGGCCGGGTTCCCCGAGGCCGATATCCCACGGCAGGTGCCGGACGGGCAGGCCGCCCTCGGCCAGGGCCAGCCGGCCGCCCGGCCCGAGCAGGCCGGCCAGGAGCGAGACGGCGGCCTGCTGGTCGCCCAGGTGGTGCACGGAGGCGGCGGCCCAGATCAGGTCGGCCGGTCCGCCAAGCGCCTCCCGCAGCGACTCGGCCCCGTCGGCCAGGTCCGCCACGGCGGTCTCGACGCGCACCCGGGCGCCCGGGCGCTCGCCGGCCAGCTCGGTGGCGGCGGCGAGCAGGGCCGGCTCGATGTCGACCGCCACCACCCGCCCCTGGGTCTGGGTCGAGGCGAGCGCGAGAGTCATGCCACCGCCACCGGAGCCGATGTCCACGGCCAGCCGGTCGGCCGGCTTGACCAGGGCGGCCGCCTGCGCCTCGTACCACGCGGCATCGTCTTGCGCCGCGCCGGACAGCCGGCCGGACTCGGCGGCCCAATCGATGGCGTAAGGATCATCGGCCACGTCGCCACCGTACCCGGCCCCGATCCGGGTGTGCCCGTGCCCGGTTCAGAGCAGGGACAGATGGACGTGGTTGGTGTGATCGCTGGACGGATCGCCGTGCCCGCTGTGGTAGGCCCGCCAGCCAGTGGCCGGGAACCAGATCTGCTTGAACCAGATGACGTAGAGCACGCCCAGCCGGTCGCTGTTCCGGACGAAGAAGGCCGCGAGGTTGTTGCCGTAGATCCGGTCGCCGCCCTTGGCCACCCCGCCGAAGCCGTTGCGCTCGGCAGAGAAGTCACAGGCCCGGCCCTTGGGGTGCTCGTACGGCCCGCCCGGCCGGTAGCACGACACGAACCGGGTGAAGCCCGCCTTCTTCGCCTCCTGCAGGGCGTGCAACGTGCGCGGCGTGATGCAGCCCGACGTGGTGGGGTCGTTGACCGAGCAGGACTGCGCCGGCCACGAACCGTCCGGGTTCCGCGGCGCCTGGCTGGCCACCGGCGAGGTGAGGGTCACGTAGCCGCCGGTGGACTCGCCGCCCACCTGCTTGAGCGCGCGCTCGGCAGCCCGCTTCTGCTTGTCGATGATGGCCAGCTGCCTCTCCTGCTCGCGGGCCTCCGCGTCGACCGCCGCCTTCGCCTCCGCAGCCGCCGCGCGGGCCGCGTTCAGCTCGCGCAGCTTCTGGTTGTCACGTACGGTCAGCAACTCCATGGCCTCGGCCCGGGCCAGAAACGCGTCCGGCGACACGCTGTTGAGCAGCAGGGTCACCGGTCCCAGCCGGCCGGTGCGGTAGGACTCCGCGGCCACCGCACCCACCTCGGTGGAGAGCGCGGCCAGGCGCTCCTCCGCCCGCCGCAGCTGCAGGCTCAGCTCCAGCTGGCGCTTCCGGGACTCGTCCAGCCGCGCCTTCGCCTTGGTGTACTCCCGTCCCACCTGCTCCAGGACGTCGCGGATGAACGGGCTTTCGCCCTCGTTTCCTGGGGTGTTGGGCGCGGCCTGCGGCAGCGCGGCCGGGGCGACGCCGGCCGCGGCTGGACGGACCGGCGCGCAGAGCAGGGTCGCGGCGAGCAACGCCGCGGGGAGGGCTCGACGCTTGAGCGACGTCATCCTCATGTACGCGTGCGGTTCCTTCCGTCCTGCCGCCGACCGAGTTAGCTGACGGGTTCGGGACGGAACGATCCCTACCGCGCGGCGACGCGGATTCACCCCGGAAAGGCGGGTCCCCGGCTCGCCCGAAGGCGATTAGGCGGCGGCCCCCGCAGGCGCCGGTGGGCGCCGCCTGGCGCGGGCCGCCGGATAGCTTACCGGACGGGGGTCAATGGGAACGGCGGTTGGCGACCGCGCCACGCTGCGACAACTCTTGGTAAACATCTGTGGACACTAAGTCGCCGGCCTTGGGTGTCGATTTCTGTCGCCGCCGTTCGACTAGGGGCAGGACCATCGCTCCAGAAGGGACTGACGCCATGAAGTACCTGTTCCTCTACTACGGAACCGACCAGGCCGAGCCGTGCTCCGCGGAGTTCGAGCGCGGCGTCAAGGAGTGGGCCGCGGCCAAGCAGGCGCTGGCCGACGCCGGCGTGCTCATCGAGTGCGCGCCCCTCTACCCGGTCGAGGCGGCGACCACCGTCCGGGTACGCGACGGCGAGACGCTGCTCACCGACGGCCCGGCGGCGGAGATCAAGGAACAGCTCGGCGGCTTCACCCTGGTCGAGTGCGCGGACCTGGACGAGGCGCTCAGATGGGCCGCGCGGATGCCGGCCGCACGGCAGCGGTCGGTCGAGGTGCGCCCGCTGCTGGACGTGGTGTGACCGAGCTGGACGAGGTGTTCCGCGCCCACTGGTGGGCGGCGGTGGCCACCGTCGCCCGCCAGGTCGGCGACCTTGAGCTGGCCGAGGACGCGGTGCAGGACGCGTGCCTCGCCGCCCTGCGGCAGTGGCCCGCCGACGGCACCCCGGCCAACCCGCGCACCTGGCTGATCGGCACGGCCAAGCACAAGGCCCTGGACCGCTTGCGGCGGGACACCCGACGGGCGGAGAAGGAGGCGGCGGCGATGCGGGAGCTGGACCGGCCGGCAGCACCCCGGGAAACGGTCCCGGACGACGAGCTGGCGCTCATCTTCGCCTGCTGCCACCCCGCTCTGGACCCGGCGGTCCGGGTGCCGCTGACTCTGCGCTCGGTGTGCGGACTGTCCACCGCGCAGATCGCGGCGGCCTTCCTGGTACCCGAACCCACCATGGCGCAGCGCCTGGTCCGGGCCAAGCGGAAGATCCGGCACGCCGGCATCTCGTTCCGCGTCCCGCCGCCGGAGGACCTGCCGGCCCGGCTCAACGCCGTACTCCGGGTCGTCTACCTGGTCTTCACCGAAGGGCACAAAGCCACCACCGGCCCGGCCCTGGTCCGCGGCGAGCTGTGCGACCAGGCGATCAGGCTGGCCCGCGCGCTCGCCGGGCTGCTGCCCGACGATCCTGAGGTCACCGGCCTGCTCGCGCTGCTCCTGCTCACCGACGCCCGCCGGAAGGCCCGCGTCGACGCCCACGGCAACCTCGTACTCCTCGAGGAACAGGACCGCAGCCTGTGGGACCGCAAGATGATCGCGGAGGGAGAGGCGCTGGTGGAGCGGGCGCTGCGCACCGGACGCCCTGGGCCCTACCAGCTGTACGCGGCGATAGCGGCATGCCACTCGACGGCGCCCTCGGCCGCGCAGACGGACTGGCGCGAGATCGCCGCCCTCTACGGTGAGCTCATTCGCTACGAGCCGACGCCGGTGGTGGAGGCGAACAGGGCGGTCGCCGTGGCGATGGCCGAGGGCCCGGCAGCCGGTCTGGTCATTCTCGACGCCGTGGCAAACCACCCACAGCTCGCCCGCTGGCCGCAACTGCACATCGCCCGGGCGGACCTGCTGCGGCGCCTTGGCCGGCGCGACGACGCGGCGCGCGCGTACCGCACCGCCCTCGAGCTGGAACCGGCCGCACCGGAGCGCGCCTTCATCCAGCGCCGCCTCGGTCAGCTCGGTGCCCCTGGCCCATCTTTGTCTACTTGATCTGGCCACACAGGACTCCGCGCCATCCCGAAGATGGCGCGGAGTCGTCTGTGAGCCAACGGGCGACCGCAGGCCGGTCGCGTTACCTTCTCTCCCCTCGGGTGCTGCTACCCGCCTTGGCGAGCCCTCGGCTGACCAGGTAGCCGATGGTCAGCAGCACGATGAAGAACCAGGCCTTGTCCCCACGGAAGTAGTCCGAGTGGTTGGCGTTGGTTCCGATCACCTGCGACGCGATCAGGATCGCGCCGACTGAGGCCAGGTAGATCCAGAACTCGCTGGTCTTGATGGAAAGCTTGCTCTCGCCGCCACGTTGCCCCATCCACGGGCGGTCAGTGTGTTGCGGTTCGGTGCGCCCCATGGGCTGCGCTTCCTGCCGCCACATGGGCTGGCCGCCCGGCTCGTTGCGTACCTGCGGTTGGGTGTTAGCGGCTCGAACGTCGGTGCGGGTTTCGGTAGCCATCTCCCCTCCTCGAGTTCTGGCAATCCGCTTACGTCCCGGCCGTACCCCCGGGGTCCGAGCACGACACGTCCCGCGACTTCCCAAGATTGCCGTCGTTGCTTTCGCATGCATCTGGTGGCCTGACGGACTGGTCAGCCGCGCGGCAAGCCGGGTCACCATAGTTACGGTCGCGGTGGTCCTGGCCCAGATCCTGGTCGGTACCGGCTGCCGGCGCTGCCGTCGCTGATCCTGCCGGCGTCACCGCCGTCGCACTGGAGTTGGTCGGGGCCGTTCTGACCAGGGAGCCGCCGGCGGAAGATCCGAAGTCGCAAGCTGGCGGAGCAGCGCGCCCTCGAGGCCCGGGAAGCGGCCTGGCACCAGGCGCGTCTTCGCGACGAATCCGCCGGCCAGAAGCTTGCTGGTGGAGCTGAGGGGATTTGAACCCCTGACCCCCTCGATGCGAACGAGGTGCGCTACCGGTCTGCGCCACAGCCCCTCGCCGGGCATCCGCCCGGCGGCCCCGACGCCGTCGAGCGGCTCCCGACCGGCGGCAAGGCTTACAGGTCGGGCCAGCTCTCCGCGAATCAGAACCCGGCGCGCGACCGCGAACGCCGGCTCGGCCCGTCATGCCGAGCGGGAGGTGCCCGACGGCCCCGCCTGGTACGGACGGCCGCGTACGCCTCCGGCCCGCCGGTACGAGTACGTCACGCCACGGGCCGCCGACGGATGGTAGCCCTGCACCGCCCGGCGTACCGCCTCGCGCTGCTCCGCAAGGCGGCGCTGGGCCTCCCGGCGGGCGGCCGCCCGGCGGGCCTGCTCGCGGCGGACCTCGGCCTGGCGCGCGGCGAGCCAGGCCGCCTCCCGGGCCTCGGCGCGTTGCCGGCGCCGGTCGGCGATGGCGAGGTTGCGCAGGTGCACGATGTAGCCGGCCAGGAGCACCGCGGTGACCGAAAACCCGGACCAGAAGCCCGGGCCGGCGATCAGCACACCGGAGAGCTCGGCGAGGTTGAGCAGGACCAGGGCGGCGAGCACCCGGCGGCGGCGGTACACCGCCGGGGAGTACCGCCGCGCGGGGCGGCGCCGGCGGGCCGGGGCGCGCCGGCCGGCCGAGGCCGGCTGCCCGGCGAGCGCCGGCTGCCGGGCCAGGGTCTGCTGCCGGATGTGCGCCGGACGGCGGGGCGCGGCGGTCCGCCCCCGCGCCACGCGCCTGGGACCGGGCGCTGGCGCGGTCGTGGACGCCGCCGTCTCCTCCGGCACCGGCGCACGAAGAGTCACGACGAGAACGCGAGATGTGTTCACCGGGTATCGGCCGGGCACGGTCCGCCGCCGGCGGTTGCGCTGCAGCACCCTCGCCGTCGACGACGCCCGCTCCGCCACCAGCCGCTCGGTCGCGTCATACCGGCGAACCAGCGCAGGCGCGAGGGCGAGCAGCCCGGCGGCGGCGAGGACGGCGAGGAGCACCGAGGTCGGCACCCTCAAGCCTCCCGTCACACGCCCGGCAAACCACCGGCGCCGCGCGATGGCGGCCGAGGATTGCCGCAAGTCCAGTTACCTGAGGTTAGGGGCCCGGTACGCCGATTCCGGTACGCCGCGCCGACGGAGGATCAAGATTGCCCCAGCTGTGCCCGCACCCGGTGCCAGCGGGCCAGCAGGCCGCCCTCGGCGGCAACGTCCTCACTGGTCAGTGCGTATCCAATGTGGTCGCGCCACTCGCCGTCGATGTGCATGTACCGAGGGTGGTACGCCTCTTCGCGGAAGCCGAGCTTCTCCACCACCCGCCGGGACGCCTTGTTCTCCGGCCGGATGTTCACCTCGATGCGGTGCAGGCCGCCGGGGCCGAAGGCGTGGTCCACGGCGAGGGCCAGGGCGGTGGGCATCACGCCCCGTCCGGCGAACCGGGAGTCCAACCAGTACCCGGCGTACGCGGAGCAGAACGCCCGCCGCACGATGTTGCCGAGGTTGAGGTGACCGACGAACTGGCCGTTGAAGCAGATGGCGAACGGCATGCCCTCCCCGTTGCGGGCCGCGCGGCGCTGCTCGCGGTAGATCCAGCGGAACGCCGCCGGCGAGTTCAGCTCGTCCCACGGGCCGGGCGGCGTGGACTCCCACGCGGCCAGCCACCGCTGGTTGAACCGACGTACCTCGGACCAGGCCTTGGCGTCACGGCGGCGGTACGGGCGTAGCAGCACCGGCCCGTCACCCAGCACGGCCGGCCACCCCGGAGCCTTCATCGCCGCCATCCCGGAGCCGTCATCGCCACCGCTCCTGTGTCTCCATCGCTACCTTCACCGGCGCCGGCCGAGCGGGCGGGGCGACTGCGCCGAACGCGAAAGCAGCAAAACGTCTACTGTCGACCCCGCAGCCGCAAAGGTGACCCGCTCACCAAGCACCAGCAAACCGTTGGCCTCAGCGAGTCCAGAAAGGATATACGGCCCACCGGCCAGCGGCTGCACCGTGTAGCCGCCGCCGCGACGCTCGGCCACGTGCGCCGGGCGGAACTCGCGCAGCCCGGCCGGCGAGCTGGTGGTCTCCAGCAGGTGCGCGCGCACGCTGGGCCGGAACACCGGTTCGGCGCCGGCGAGCACCTGGATGATCGGCCGGACCAGTACCTCGAAGCCGACCAGGGCGGCGCCCGGGTCGCCGGGCAGGCAGACGATCGGCACCTCCTCACCGCCGATCGTGCCGAACCCCAAGGCGGTGCAGGGGTACAGCGACACTTCGGTGAACTCCACCGAACGCCGGGACAGGATCCGGCGCACCATATCGCCGGGGCCGGTCCCGGTCCCACCGGTGGTGACAACGAGGTCCGCACGCGACACCTGGTCGTCCAGCAGCGCCCGCAGCTCCTCCGGGTCGTCGTCGCAGATGCCCACCCGGTACGCGTGCGCGCCGGTATCCGCGACCGCAGCGGTCAGCACGTGCGAGCTCACATCCACCACCTGGCCCGGCTGGCTGGCCCGGCCGACGTCCACCAGTTCGTCGCCGGTCGCCACGATAGCCACCCGGGGGTTGCCGCGCACCACCACGTGGCCGACACCGGTGGCGGCGAGCACGCCGACCAGCGCCGGGGTGACCGGGGTGCCGGCCCGGGCCAGGACGGCGCCGGCGGGCAACTCCTCGCCGGCCCGGCGCAGCCCGTAGCCGCGCTTGGCGCCGCGGTAGATCTCCACCGTGGCCATGCCCTGGTCGGTCCAGTCGACCGGCACCACCACGTCCGCGCCGACCGGCAGCGGCGCGCCGGCGGCCACCGAGAAGCAGGTGCCGGGGGCCAGCCGGACCGGGCGCCAGCTCGCCGCGCCGAGGTCCCCGACGACGTTGAGCCGGGTCGGCGGTGGCAGCGCGATGTCCTCGTACCGCACGGCGTAGCCGTCGAGCGCGGCGTGGTCGAAGGCCGGGAAGGGGTGCGGGGCGACCACGTCCTCGGCGAGGACGTTGCCGTACGCCTCGGTGATGTCCAGATCCAGCGGCGGCAGCGCGCGGACCCGGCGCAGCACGCTACCCAGGTACTCGGCGAGCGGCATCGGCTCGCGCTCGGCCGCGGCCGGGGCGGTCGACCCCGCACCGATCTCCGACCCGGCCGTCGCGGTCATCCGCCGGCTGCCCCGTCGGAGCTGGCGACGAAGCCGGCCAGCCACTGCCGGAAGGCCGGCCCGACGTCGGGGCGCTGGGCGGCGAGCTGGACGACCGCCTGCAGGTATCCCAGCGGCATGCCGGTGTCGTAGCGCACGCCCCGGTACACGATCCCGTACACCGGCGTGCCCTCGTCGAGCATCAGACCCATCGCGTCGGTCAGCTGGATCTCCCCACCGCTGCCCGGCTTGGTCCGCCGGATCGCCTCGAACACCGTGCCGGGCAGCACATACCGCCCTACCACGATCAGGTTACTCGGCGCCTCGTCGGGTGACGGCTTCTCGATAAGCTTGGTCACCTTGACCACCTCACCGAGGTCCCGCAGGCCCTCCTCGGCCGGCTCGACGGCGGCGACGCCGTACCGGGAGACCTCCTCGGGCGCAACCTCGACGAAGGCCAGCACGATCCCGCCGGTGCGGGCCTGCAGGTCCAGCATGGACGGCAGCAGCGGTGATCCCTCGTCCATGAACTCGTCACCGAGCAGGACGGCGAACGGCTCATTGCCTACATGGGACTCCGCGCAGCCCACCGCGTGACCGAGCCCGAGCGGCTCGTGCTGCCGGCAGGTGAAGATCTCGACCAGCTCGGACGGGTGGCGCACTGCCTCCAGCCGCTTGGCGTCGCCCTTGTCCTCCAGCTTGGACTCCAGGTACGGCTGGCGGTCGAAGTGGTCGACGATCGAGGTCTTGCCCCGCCCGGTGATCAGCAGGACGTCGGTGATGCCGGCCGAAGCGGCCTCCTCCACGATGTACTGGAGCACGGGCCGGTCGACGACCGGAAGCAGCTCCTTCGGCACCGCCTTGGTCGCGGGCAGGAACCGGGTGGCGAGGCCGGCCGCTGGGATGACCGCACGCACGGCACGGCGAGCGGCAGGGCGGACCGTGGCAGGGCTTTGCTCCGACATGTAGCGAGATTATCGGCATGACCCGGGGCCGCGCCGGCTGAGGGCGAGTTTGACGCGCCGCGGGGTGACAGTCCGGGCGGGCCGAGGTTTAGCCTCGCCGGAACGGGGGCAGGCTGCCATGCTTGCCAACCATGGAGCACTCCGCCGCCGCGGCGGCGAAGACCGAGGCCCGCGGGAACCTGCTCACCGCCCGCCGGTCACTGCCCGCCGAGGTCCGCCACCAGGCGGCGGTACGGGTACAGGCTGAGCTCGTCGCTCTGGTACGCGCGATACGGCCGGCTGTCATCGCCAGCTATGTGCCGATGGCGAACGAGCCGGGCGGGGCGGACCTGCCCGAGGTCCTCGCCGCGCACGGGCCGCTGCTGCTGCCCGTACTCCGGACCGATCTCGATCTGGACTGGGCGTACTTCGCCGGGTCGGAGTCGCTGTCCGGAGCACCGCTGCGCGAGCCGCGCGGCCCGCGCCTGGGGCCGGCCGCGGTGAGCGGCGCGGACCTGGTCGTGGTGCCGGCGGTGGCGGTCGACCGGACGGGCATGCGGCTGGGCCGCGGCGGCGGGTCGTACGACCGGGCACTCACCCGGGTCCGCCCGGACGCCCTCGTGGTGGCCCTGCTCTTCGACGGGGAGCTGGTGGAAGCGCTGCCCGCCGAGCCGCACGACGCGCGGGTGGGCGCGGCGATCATGCCCTCGACCGGCCTGGTCCGGCTTCCCGTCCGGGGCAGCTGATCCGGGCCGTCTGCCCGGCCGACTGGACGGGACGCGCCCGGATGGCGCACTATTAGCACTCGGAGATGTCGAGTGCCAAGGTGTGGCTCGACCCGAGATCCGGAGGAGACCGTGCCGACCTACCAGTACGCCTGCACCAACTGCGGTCACCAACTCGAGGCTGTGCAGTCCTTCGCCGATGAGCCGCTGGTCGAGTGCCCCGCGTGCGAAGGCAGGCTGCGGAAGATCTTCTCCTCGGTGGGCATCGTCTTCAAGGGGTCGGGCTTCTACCGGACCGACTCCCGCAACGCGTCCGGGTCCTCGGGCAAGGACTCGGGCGGCGAGGGCTCGACAGCCAAGAAGGACGGCGGCGACTCGGCCGGCTCCTCCTCGTCCTCGAAGTCGTCCTCCTCGGCCTCGTCGTCCTCCTCGGCCTCCGGGTCGTCCTCGAACGGATCCGCCAGCAGCTCTGCGCCGGCCAAGGCGGCCTCACCCGCCTGACCTGCCGTCTTGCGCGCGGCGTTGTCCACAGGCCGCTCGCTTGTCCACAGCGCCGACGCCGCCGCATGGCAGGAACCCGCCTGGCCGGCCTACCGTGCCCCGGTGCGCTTGTCCAGACCTTCCCGACAGCGGCTGGACCCGGTGCGCCGGCCCGGCCGGCTGCCGCGGATGCTGGCCGTCGCCGCGCTGCTGGTCACCGCGGCCGGCGCGCTCTACACCGGCTCGACCGCCGCCGAGCCGCCCAGCTGCGCACCGAGCCAGACCATCCGGCTGCTGACCTGATCTTCTGCTCGGCGTGACCGGCCATGTGCGCGCCCCTAGACCGGAGAGGGCCTACGGGAGCGCAACGACGCGGCTACCGCACCACGATGACCGGGACGGTCGAGCAGGTTTGCCGGCGCGCCCGGCGGAAAGACCCTGGCCAGGTCAGTCCCAATGGGGCGGGCGCTCCTCCAGCAGGCGGTCGTCATTGGAGCTGGGGCGCTCACCCCAGCCGCGGTCCGTGTCGTCACCGGTCTGCTCGGGCAGCACGTCGTCGTCGACGAGCTCCACCGGGCGCTCCGCGTCGCCGCGGGTGCGGGCAAGGCTGTCCAGGTCCACTCGCAGAAGCGTACCCAAGGGCGGTTGGTAGCGTCGGTGACCGTGACGAGGCCGAACGGCAACACGGAGGAGTCCTGGCGGCGGCCGGGTGACACAGAGGACACTCCTCCGCAGCCACCCGCGCCCAGCTCGCCACCGGCCCCCGCGCCGCCGCCCAGTGCAGGACC
>JADGHA010000546.1 GCA_019689695.1 Micromonosporaceae bacterium
GTTCGGATACTGCACCGCCACTGTCCCGATCTGCTCGGATCTGGGCGGCGACGTGCTGGTCGTGGACCTCCGCGACGGTGCCCGCCACGGCTGCATCCTGCAGTGGACGGCAGAGGAAGGTTACTTCGAGACCGGCTGGGCCGGGACGGCCGCCATGCTCGCTGACATCGCCGACCGCCTCGAAGATCCAACGTGGACCGAGGTCGTTGACGGTGGTGTGCTCCAGTGGGCTCGCAGCCGCTGACCCGCGGCGTCGGACGGCTCGGCGGTCTCCCACGCGCATAATGCACCTGTTGCGCGGACCGACATCGATCGGTTCACAGGGTCGGCGCCGGAAACGCTGGATCGGCCGCCAGGCCGCCGCCGTCGACGGTGGGTCGCTGCCGCTGTCGTCACCGTCGCCGCCCTGATGCTGCCGGCCGCCTCGGTGGTGAGTCCATCGCCGCTGCTGCGGCTGAGGTTCGCGTTAAGCCGGATAAACTTGGCGACGTACGACCGCGGGTACCTGATCCGCGGCGACACGCTCTACATGGCCCACGTCGAGCACGATGGCCTGCACGTCGCGCGGCACTCACTCGACGGCGCCAAGCAGCCGTACCGGGACACGGTGCTCGGCACGAGCGGAGCAGATTTGTGGTTGTGGTTGGGGTGGGCCCAACCCGTGCTCGTGGTGCGCTTTAGCGCCAAAGGGCGAGGCCCCGCTGAGTCACCGACCCTTACAGCCATCGATCCTGCCTCGGGCCGGCGCCTGTGGTCCCAGCCGGGCACCTGGCTACAACCAGACGGTCACGGCCACGCGGTCTACTTGGGCCCGGACGGGTCAGAGCTCACCGCCGTCGACCTGCGCACCGGCAATGTCCGGCAGTTCGACTGGTGCGGCGGCGCCTGGTGCGGCGGCGGCGATGGGCAGGTCCTGGTCGTCGACGCTCGATCTGGAAACGCCCACCTGGTTGTCGTTCCTGACCTCGAACTGCCTGGCGCGCGGACCCCAAACCGGCGCGCCACTCTGGTGGGCGGCCGGACGGTCTCGAGTGCGCGCGGCACCCTGTCGCTGCTGCGGGTCGTCGATCCGAAGTCCGGACGCGTCGTGGTCCGCGCCGCCGAATGGTCTGTGCTCGATTTTCAGCAGATACAGGTGACCCTCGGAGACGCCTATGTCGTGGCCCACGACGGCGTGCGGGAGCGACGATGGGTCGGGGTGGTTCCCCTCGATCACCCCCGGCTGGTGGCGCTCGGGCAGATCAAGAGCGATGAAGCCGGGCAATGCTCGGCGCAGGGCCGCTACCTTGCCTGCTTGGGCATTGACCGGGTGCTCCGCGTGTGGCAGTACACCTTGCCCTGAAGGCACAGCCTCATGACCGGGACGGATCGGGCGGAGCTGCTCCGGCGGCTTCGGAACTGGTGCTGCCGTGCTCCACGCAGGTCGCGGTCCAGCCGGCGGGGAGCACCTGGACCTTCATCCGCCGGCGGCAGGCGGGGCAGTAGCGGGGCGGCTCCAGCCTGCGGGCGGCCACGCAGGCCTCGTGGCTGCCCTCGCGCAGCGCCCCGCCGCAGCGGTCACACCACGTCATAGCGCCTTCGACAACGCCTTGACCGGCATCCGCAGCTCGCTCAGCAGGGCCAGGTCCTCGCTGGCCGGCCGACCGAGCGTGGTCAGATAGTTACCGACGATCACCGCGTTCACCCCGCCGAGCAGGCCGTCCCGGGTCCCCAGGTCGCCGAGCGTGATCTCCCGGCCGCCCGCGTACCGCAGGATCGTGCGCGGCAGGGCCAGCCGGAACGCGGCGATCGCGCGCAGCGCGTCCTTGGCCGCGAGCACCGGCCGGTCGGCGAGCGGGGTGCCCGGCCGGGGGTTGAGGAAGTTCAGCGGAACCTCGTCCGGGCCCAGCTCGGCGAGCTGGACGGCGAACTCGGCGCGCTGCTCGACCGACTCGCCCAACCCGAGGATGCCGCCGCAGCACACCTCCATCCCCGAGTCGCGCACCATGCGCAGGGTGTCCCACCGCTCCTGCCAGGTGTGCGTGGTGACCACCTGCGGGAAGTAGGAGCGGGCCGTCTCCAGGTTGTGGTTGTAGCGGTGCACGCCCATGGCGACCAGCTCGTCGACCTGGGCCTGGGTGAGCATGCCCAGCGAGGCGGCGATCTGGATGTCCACCTCGGCGCGGATCGCCGCCACCCCCTCGCGTACCTGGGCCATCAGCCGTTCGTCCGGGCCGCGGACGGCCGCCACGATGCAGAACTCGGTCGCCCCGGTCGCCGCGGTCTGCTTCGCCGCCTCCACCAGCGAGGGGATGTCCAGCCACACCGCGCGGACCGGCGAGGTGAACGCCCCGGACTGCGAGCAGAAGTGGCAGTCCTCCGGACAGCCGCCGGTCTTCACCGAGACGATGCCCTCAACCTCGACCTCCGGGCCGCACCAGCGCATCCGCACCTCGTGGGCGAGCTGCAGCGCGGCCGGCAGGTCCTCGTCGGGCAGGGTCAGCACGGCGAGCACGCCGGCCTCGTCCAGGCCGATGCCGCCCTCCAGCACCTGGGTACGGGCACGGTCGAGTATCTCGGGCATGCCGGTACCCTAGCCGAGCCCTCGGTCCG
>JADGHA010000547.1 GCA_019689695.1 Micromonosporaceae bacterium
GTTGTGCACCCCTTAATAACGTATATATCCCATTTATCGGGGTACACAACTGCAAGATCGCGGAGGAGGGGGCGGGGGTTAGTAGCCGAGCAGGGCGGTGATCCGGGCGGTCCGCTCGGGGTCGGCGGCCAGCGCGGCGCCGTCCAGGGTGCGGATCGCGGCCACGCCACGCACCGAGGAGACCAGCCAGGCTCCGTCCACTCTGGCCAATTCAGCCGGGGTCACCATGCGCTCCGCAGCGGTCCAGCCGAGCCGGTCGGCGTGGTCGAGCAGCCATCGGGCGGTGGTACCGGGCAGGATGCCGGTGGTGCCCGCGGGGACCGTGCACAGCGTCCCGCCGGACAGCCAGACCAGGGTGGCGGTCGGGGCCTCCAGGGCGTACCCGTCCGAGGAGACCCACAGCACGTCGTCCGCGCCCTGCTCCGCAGCCCAGCGCTGGGACGCCATGTTCACCGCGTACGACAAGGACTTGACGCCGCCGAGCAGCCACGGGGCGTCCGTACGCGCGCCAGCGGCGAAGCCCAGCGTGGCGGTCACCACGGCGAGGCCCACCCGGCGCGCCTCGATCGACGCTTGGCCGACCGGCGACAGCGTGGCGAACAGGGTCACCGGAGCTGCCCCACCCGGCCTCGGGTCCTGGCCGGTGGCGCCCGACTCGGGCCCGCGGGTGCACACCAGCCGCAGCGCTCCCTCGACGCCGGGCGGCCACTCCGCGCACGCCTGCTCGGCCAGGTCCACCAGCTCGGCACGGGGTGGTAGCGCCAACCCCATCCGCGCAGCCGAGCGGGCCATCCGGTCCAGGTGCTCGTCCAGCAGCCAGGGCCGGCCGCCCCGGACGTGCATCGTCTCGAAGATGCCATCCCCTCGCAGGACGCCGAGGTCGTCGGCGGTGAGGATGGGGGTGTCGGCGGGCACGACGCCCTTGCCGGGGACGACCACGATCCGCGCAGGTGTCACCCGGCGAGCCTACCCGGCGGACCTATTATCGGTTGGTGTCCGACACCCCCCTGGCAGAGCTGCTGCGCAAGCGCGGCCTGCGGCTGACCGCGCAACGCCAGCTCGTGCTGGAGGCGGTGTACGGCCTCGGGCACGCCACCCCGGAGCAGGTACACCAGGCGGTCACCGAGGTCGCGGCCGGCGTGAACATCACCACCGTCTACCGCACCCTGGAGCTGCTGGAAGAGCTCGGCCTGGTGACGCACACCCACCTGTCGCACGGCTCGCCGACCTACCACCCGGTGGGTGAGCGACAACACGTACACCTGGTGTGCCGGTCCTGTGGCAGCGTTGACGAGGTGGACCCGATAACCGTGGGGCCACTCGCCGAGACGCTGCAGCGGGAGCGGGGTTTCCTCGTGGACATCGGCCACGTCGCACTCTTCGGCCTCTGCGCCGGCTGCGGCACGCACGAGGAGGCTTCATGATCAAGGTTGGTGCGCTGGACCCGGGGTCGCCGGACGCCCCGGTGGCGGCGCACTACGGCGACCCGCTGCACGAGCAGCGCATTCTCGCCACGGCCGTCGGCCTGGTGGACCGGTCGCACCGCGGCGTCCTCGCGGTGCCCGGCGAGGAGCGGCTCGGCTGGCTGCACAACCTGACCACGCAGCACTTCAGCGGGCTGCGGGCGGGCCAGGGCACCGAGATGCTGGTGCTGTCGCCGCACGGGCATGTCGAGCACCACGCCGTGGTCGCCGAAGACGGCACCACCACCTGGCTGGACGTGGAGCCCGGAACCGCGGGCGAGCTGCTCACGTTCCTGGAGAAGATGCGTTTCTTGACCAGGGTGGAGCCGCGCGACGCCAGCGCCGATTGGGCATTGCTGTCGCTGGCCGGCCCGGGGCTGGCCGACGCGCTCGCCGTCCTGGACGTCGGCGTCATGGCCGAGCCGCACGCCCTCCCGGTGCCGGGTCCGAAATTCGCCGCCGGCGCAGTGCCGCCCCGACCCACCACTGTGTACGAGGTACGCGAGCTGCCGGCCGGCGGGTGGGTGCGCCGGATGCCGCTGGGCGCGGACCTGCTGGTGCCGCGGTCCACTGTGGGCGAGGTGACCGAGCGGCTGGCCGCCGCCGGGGTGCCCGCCTGCGGGCTGTGGGCGTACGAGGCGATGCGGGTGGCGGCCCGGATACCGCGGCTGGGCTTCGAGACCGACCACCGGACGATCCCGGCCGAGGTCGGCTGGACCGCTGCGGCGGTGCACCTGGAGAAGGGGTGCTACCGCGGTCAGGAGACGGTGGCCCGGGTACACAACCTGGGCCGGCCGCCGCGCCGGCTGGTCCTGCTGCACCTGGACGGGGTGACCACCGATCAGCTGCCGGCCACCGGAACGGCGGTGACCCAGGACGGGCGCGCGGTCGGCTTTGTCGGCACGGCGGTGCGCCACTTCGAGCTGGGGATGATCGCGCTGGCTGTGGTCAAGCGGAACGTTCCCGACGACGCGCGCCTGTTCGTGGGCGAGTCGGCCGCTGCGATCGACCCGGAGTAGCCGGGACGGCTCTGGCCGGGATCGGCGCGGCCGAGATTGGCGCGGCCGGGGTGGGGGGGGGGGGCCCCCCCCGACCCCCCCCCCCCCCCCCCCCCCCCCGAGAGAA
>JADGHA010000548.1 GCA_019689695.1 Micromonosporaceae bacterium
CCCACGTCCCACAGCAGCTCGCCGGGGAGCGGGGCGAGGCGGGACAGCGTGACCGCGCGGACCTCCCGCTTGGTGAGCCGGCCGTCGTGGTCGTAGGCGTCGTCGGGCAGCCCGGGCACCCGGGGCAGCGGCTCGGCGCCCGGGTCGAGGGCGCACTCGATCGCGATCACGTGCAGCCGGGTGGGCCCGGCCTGGGCGGCGGGCCGTACCGACTCGGTGGCGGCGCCGAGGTCGGACAGCACGGTGACCCGGCTCGCCGCGTAGCCCGCCTCGCCGAGCAGGCGGGTGACCGCCTCCGGGGAGGAGCCGAGCACGAGCACCCGGCGGCCGGGGGCGAGGGCCGGGCGGAGTACGTCGAGCGGACGGCCGACCGCGCTCACCACCTCGACCTGCTCGACCGGCCAGCCGAGCCGGGCGCAGGCGAGCGAAACCGAGGAGACGTGCGGCAGCACCCGGACCTGGTCGGCGCCGAGCAGCCGGACCAGGGTCGAGCCGATGCCGTAGAACATGGGGTCGCCGCTGGCGAGCACGCACACCTCGCGGCCCGCGAACGACTCGAGGAGCGGTTCCAGGTTGGGCAGCAGCGGCGAGGGCAGCACCACCCGCGACGGCGTCCCGGCGGACCGCGGCGATCCCCCGCCGGACGGCTCAGGGTCCGGATCCGGGACCGGGTCGGGGACGAGGTCGAGCTGCCTGCGGCTGCCGAGGAGCACATCGGCGGCGGCGATCGCCCGACGGGAGGCGGGGGCCAGCCCGTCCCAGCCGTCTGCGCCGATGCCGACGACGGTGATCATACAGTGCCGAGGACACGGGTGACCTGAATCTCCAGGACCACCCGGTCCGGGTTGGGCCGGGGCTCACGGTACCGGGCCGCATACCGCCGCTCGGCGTCGGCGACCTCCTCGCGGCCGGTGCGGATGGTGGCGACCCCCACGAGCGTCGACCAGCGCCGCCCGTCCACCTGGCAGAGCGCCACGTTCGGCGCGCCCGCGGCGATCAGCCGGGCCTTGTGCGACCGGCGCGAGGTGATCACCCGGACGATGCCGTTCTCCAGGTCGAGCGTCGCGCCGACCGGCACCACGTGCGGGGTGCCGTCCGGGCGCACCGTGGTGAGGGTGCACAGGTGCCGTTCACGCCAGAACTCGGCGAAGTCCGTGCCTCGCTCGGACAGGTTCACGTGCCTCCTCGCCCGCGCGTCCTTTCCGGGCCCGTCCCCGACGGCCCGGCTAACCTGATCAGACGCTTCCACATCGTACAAAATCGTGGCATGGCAGACTCGTGGTCGTGAAGCGGCTTCTCATCATCGGCATCGGCGCGGGCGACCCCGACCACCTCACCATCCAGGGCGCGAAGGCGATCGCGGCGGCCGACGTGTTCTTCCTCATCGACAAGGGCGAGGAGAAGGACGAGCTGGTACGGCTCCGCCGACGGCTGATCGAGGAACACGGCCGCCCGCCGTACCGGATCGTCGAGGGCCGCGACCCGGAGCGGGACCGCACCGCGGCCGCGTACGCCGAGGCGGTCGAGAACTGGCGGGCCCGGCGCGCCGAGCTCTACCGGCGCATGATCGAGGACGAGCTGCCGGACGGGCAGACCGGGGCCTTCCTCGTCTGGGGCGACCCGGGCGTGTACGACAGCACGCTGTCGATCCTCGGCCGGCTGCCCTACGACTACGAGGTGATCCCCGGCATCAGCGCGATCTCCGCGCTCACCGCCCGGCACCGCACCACGCTCACCCGGGTGGGCAGCCCTGTGCACATCACCACCGGCCGCCGCCTCGCCGAGCAGGGCCCCACCGCCGACGACATCCTCGTCATGCTCGACTCGCGGTGTGCCTTCGCCGAGCTGACCGACTACCACATCTACTGGGGCGCGTACCTGGGCACGCCGGACGAGATCCTCATCGAGGGCCCGGTCGCGGAGGTCGCCGACCGCATCCGCGAGGTCCGGTCCGAGGTGCGCGCCCGCAAGGGCTGGATCATGGACACCTATCTGCTCCGCCGCCCGCGCTAACCCGGCGCGCCGGTGCCGGGCCGGTTGCGCGGGAGGAGTCCCCGGTCGCCGACGCCCTCGCCCACGCCGACCAGACCACCGGCCCGGCCAGGACCGAGTCGGCATCTGGGAGCGGCCGACCGAGGCGCGGGCCCGCCACGGCCCGACGGCGCACGACCGGGCCCACCGGGTGGGCGAGCCGTACCTGCCGGCGGTGGCCGAACGGGTCGAGCGGCGGCCACGGCGGCGCCGGTCCTCGCCGTCATCCGGTGACGCCCGGAGGCATGTTCCGGACATCAGGCGCCGGGTAGCCACGCATATGCCGAGCCGGGTGCGCCACCGGGATGACGGGGATCACGGATGAGCGCTGGGCCGCAACTTGGCGATCTGGAGTGGCGTCAGCAGGAGCCGGGGAGACCGGACGAATGCGGTTTCGCGCGCTCCCGTGGTACCGGCTGGGTGACGCTGGAGGCTTTCGAGGGCTCCTGCCGCCGTCTTAACCCTGCTGTTCTTTGCTCGCCTCGATGATGGTGCGGTCTGCAGGGAGCTTGTGGGTCTCACCGTCCGGCTCGGTGATGATCAGGATAGGGACG
>JADGHA010000549.1 GCA_019689695.1 Micromonosporaceae bacterium
ACCCCAACTCTCCTTTTTTCGGGGGGGTCCACAACTGCAAGATCGCGGGGAAAGGGGCTAGGCGTCCAGGAGAGGGCCGAGGCCGACCGTGAGGCCGGGCCGCTTGAGCACCGAGCGGATCGCGAGCAGGACGCCCGGCATGAAGGAGGCGCGGTCGTACGAGTCGTGCCGGATGGTGAGCGTCTCGCCGACCGTCCCGAAGATCACCTCTTGGTGGGCGACCAGGCCGGTGGCGCGGACCGCGTGCACCCGCACCCCGTCCACCTGCGCCCCGCGGGCGCCCGGCACCTCGTCCTTGGTGGCGTCCGGCATGGGCGCCATCTGGGCGGCGGCGCGCGCCTCGGCGATGATCTGCGCGGTGCGCAGCGCAGTGCCGCTGGGCGCGTCCACCTTCTTCGGGTGGTGCTGCTCGATGATCTCGACCGACTCGAAGAACCGGGCGGCCCGGGCCGCGAACTCCATCATGAGCACGGCACCCACGGCGAAGTTGGGGGCGATGATCACGCCCACCCCCGGCTTGTGGGACAGCCAGGAGCGCACCCGCTCCAGCCGCTGTTCGGTGAACCCGCTGGTGCCGACCACCACGTTGAGCCCCTGCTCGATGCACCAGTGCAGGTTGTCCATGACCACGTCGGGCGAGGTGAAGTCGACCACCACCTCGGCGCCCGCGTCGGTCGCGTTGAACAGCCAGTCACCCTGGTCGATCATCGCGACCAGCTCCATGTCGTCGGCGGCGTCGACCGCCCGGCAGACCTCCACGCCCATCCGGCCGCGCGCGCCCAGCACACCGACCCGGATGGCGTCGCTTCCCTCACTCACTGCTGCTCCCTGCTCCGCTTTCGCGACCGCTGCGGCCAATCTGCGGCTAACCTAATGCACGCGCACCGGGCGGCGCGGACGGCCGGGTGATTCACCAGGCCGAACAGTCGAAGCTTGTCGCTGTCGCTGCCCGCGACTTGGTACGGGGCCTCGCGGTGCGCCGGGGCAGTTCGTCGAGCGCCATCCGGGATCCGCCACAGCGGGCGCCGGCCAGCCCGCTGCCACCGCGGGGCCGGTCCCGGCGGCCGTCACCGCGCGCGACGACGATCAGGCGGCCATCGGTTCGGGCGCCTCGAACGCCGTCATCGACTGAGCCGCCGCCACCGCCCTGCCCGGCGTACACCTTGCGGCCGGAGTACGACAGCGGCGACCATCTGCACCCGAACGAGGCCGGCTGCCAGGCGATGGCCGATGCCGTCCCGCTGCAGCTGCTCAGCTAGCCGTCCGGCTGCGGCTGCTCAGCTGATCGTGGCCGGGTCGACCGGGCCGATGACGGCGAGCGACGCGGGCCGGGTCAGCAGGTCAGCGGCGACCTCGTTGACCTGGTCGGCGTCCACCGCATCCACCCGGGCCAGCAGCTCGTCCACGGAGAGCAGCTCGTCGTAGAGCAGCTCCCCCTTGGCCAGCCGGCTCATCCGGGAGCCGGTGTCCTCCAGTCCGAGTACCAGCGAGCCCTTGAGCATGCCCTTGCCGCGGGTCAGCTCGTCGTCGGTGATGCCGCCGGAGGCGAACGAGGCCAGCGTCGCCCGGGTCAGCTCCAGCACCTCGTCCACCTTGCCCGGTGCGCAGCCGGCATACACCGCGAAGAGGCCGCTGTCGGCGAACTGGGTGGTGTACGAGTAGACGGAGTACGCCAGGCCGCGCTTCTCCCGGATCTCCTGGAACAGCCGGCTGGACATGCCGCCGCCGAGCACGTTGTTGAGCACGCCCAGGGCGAACCGCCGCTCGTCCAGCCGGGACAGCCCCGGCGTGCCGAGCACCAGGTGCGCCTGCTCGCTGTCCTTGGTCTTGACCGTGACCCGCGGACCGTGGACGCGGACCGCGGGCTCGGCCGGGCGGTGGCCCATCGGGGCGGCGGGGGTGTCGTACGCCGCGAACGCCTCCCGCACCCAGCGGACCACGTCGCCGTGGTCGAGGTTCCCGGCCGCGGCGACCACAATGGCCGGTGGCCGGTACCGCCGCCGGTAGAAGCCCAGGATCTGCCGGCGGGTCATCGGCGAGATGGTCTGCGGCGTGCCCGAGATCAGCCGGCCCAGCGGGTGGTCACCGTAGATCGATTGGGTGAACAGGTCGTGCACCTCGTCGGCCGGCTCGTCGTCGTGCATGGCGATCTCTTCGAGGATCACCCCGCGCTCGGTCTCCACGTCCGCCGGGTCCAGCACCGAGCCGGTGACCAGGTCGCACACCACGTCCACGGCCAGCGGCAGGTCGGCGTCGAGCACCCGGGCGTAGTAGCAGGTGTACTCCTTGGTCGTGAAGGCGTTCGTCTCGCCGCCGACCGCCTCGATGGCCGAGGAGATGTCCAGCGCGCTGCGCTTGCGGGTGCCCTTGAACAGCAGGTGCTCCAGGAAGTGCGACACGCCGCCGAGCTGTGGGGACTCGTCGCGCGACCCGACCGCCACCCAGATGCCGAAAGAGACGCTGCGCATCCCGGGGATCGCCTCGGTGAGAATGCGCAGCCCGTTGGGCAGCACGGTGCGGCGTACCGTGCCGCCCAGCGGGTCCGCGGTGAGTGTCCGCGTTACCGCGCGGGCGGGAACCGGGC
>JADGHA010000550.1 GCA_019689695.1 Micromonosporaceae bacterium
GGGCCAGCCGGGCCGGGGGCGGAGGTGGGGGAAAGCTCAGTCGTCATGAGGGCACCACCATCGTTCCGAATCCTTCCGAGGTGAAGACTTCGAGCAGGATCGAGTGCGGCACCCGGCCGTCCACCACGTGCGCGGCCGGCACCCCGCCGCGCACCGCGCGCAGGCACGCCTCCATCTTCGGCACCATCCCGCTGCGCAGCCGCGGCAGCAGCGCGGCCAGGTCGTCCGCGTTGATCTGGGAGACCAGGCTCTCCCGGTTTGGCCAGTCCGTGTAGAGCCCTTCGACGTCGGTCAGTACGACCAGCTTCCGGGCCTGCAGCGCGACGGCGAGCGCGCCCGCGGCGGTGTCCGCGTTGAGGTTGTGCAGGACCCCGTCGGCGTCCGGCGCCACCGTGGAGATGACCGGGATCCGGCCCGCCGCGATCAGGTCGGTGACCGCTTCCGGGCGCACCTGGGCCACGTCGCCGACCTGGCCCACGTCGACCGGGCTTCCGTCCACATAGGCCGGACGGCGCACCGCGGTGAACAGCCCGGCGTCCTCGCCGGACATGCCGACGGCGAACGGCCCGTGCTCGTTGACCAGCCCGACCAGTTCCCGGCCGACCTGGCCGACCAGCACCATGCGGACCACGTCCATCGCCTCCGCGGTGGTGACCCGCAGCCCGCCGCGGAACTCGCTGGCGATGCCGAGCCGTTCCAGCATGGCCGAGATCTGCGGGCCGCCGCCGTGCACCACCACCGGCTTGAGCCCGACGTAGCGCAGGAACACCATGTCGGCGGCGAACGCCTTCTTCAGCTCCGGGTCGGTCATCGCGTTGCCGCCGTACTTGACCACGACCACGGCGCCGTGGAAGCGCTCCAGCCAGGGCAGCGCCTCGATCAGGGTGGTCGCCTTGCCCAGGGCGATCCCGAGGTCCCTGGGCCAGGACGCCTGCCGGGACGGGCCCGGGGCGGCGCTCTCGGTGGTGATCATGTCGAGTACGCCGAGTTCTCGTGCACGTAGCCGTGGGACAGGTCGTTGGTCCAGATGGTGGCGCTGGCCTGGCCGGCGTGCAGGTCCACCTGGATCGTCACGTCCCGCCCGGAGAGGTCCACTGCGGACCGGTCCTCGGCCGCGGTGCCCCGCCGGCAGACCCATACGCCGTTGACCGCCACGTCGAGCGCGTCCGGCTCGAAGGCGGCGTCGGTGGTGCCGACCGCCGCCAGAATCCGGCCCCAGTTCGGGTCGTTGCCGAACAGCGCGGTCTTGACCAGGTTGTTGCGGGCCACCGCGCGGCCGACGGTGACCGCGTCCTGCTCGCTGGCCGCGCCGGTCACCTCGATGGCCACCTCCTTGGTGGCACCCTCGGCATCCGCGAGCAGCTGCCGGGCCAGGTCGTGGCAGGCCGCGGTGACCGCGGCGGCCAGGTCGGCCGGCGTCGGCGCCACCCCGGAGGCGCCGCTGGCCAGCAGCAGCACCGTGTCGTTGGTGGACATGCAGCCGTCGGAGTCGATCCGGTCGAGGGTGACCCGCACCGCGTCGCGCAACGCGGTCTGCAGCTGCTGAGGCTCGGCGACCGCGTCAGTGGTCAGCACGCAGAGCATGGTGGCCAGCGCGGGCGCGAGCATGCCCGCGCCCTTGGCCATGCCGCCGACGCTCCAGCCCTCGCCCTGCACCACGGTGGTCTTCGGCCGGGTGTCCGTGGTCATGATGGCCAGCGCCGCGTCGGCGCCGCCGTCCGGGCGCAGCGCCGCGACCGCGGCGTCCACACCGGACAGCAGGCGGTCCATCGGCAGCCGGTCGCCGATCAGACCGGTCGAGCAGACCGCGACCTCGCCCGCGCCGATGCCCAGCCGGCGGGCGAGGTGCTCGGCGGTGGCGTGGGTGTCGGCGAACCCGGCCGGTCCGGTGCAGGCGTTCGCCCCGCCCGAGTTGAGCACGACCGCCCTGACCAGGCCGCCCTTGACCACCTGTGCGCTCCAGAGCACCGGCGCCGCCTTGACCCGGTTGGCGGTGAAGACGCCCGCCGCGGCCGCCTCCGGCCCGTCGTTGACCACGACGGCGACGTCCGGCCCGGCCGGCTTCAGCCCGGCCGCCACCCCGGCGGCCCGGAAGCCCTTGGGCGTGGTGACCGTCACGGCGCCACCCCGTTCACCGCCAGCCCGGCCGTCTCCGGCAGGCCGAGCATGATGTTGGCGCACTGCACGGCCTGACCGGCTGCGCCCTTGCCGAGGTTGTCCACGGCGCTGACCACCACCACCCGGCCCGAGTCGGTGTCCACGGTGGCCTGCAGGTGGCACGAGTTGGAGCCCAGCGTGGCCGCCGTGCGCGGCCAGCTGCCGTCGGGAAGGACGTGCACGAACGGCTCGTCCGCGTACGCGGACCGCAGCACCTCCGCCGGCGACGCCGCCGCGAGCCGGCGGGCGGTGACCGTCGCCAGGATGCCGCGCGGCATCGGCGCGAGGACCGGCGTGAAGGACAGCGTCCGCACGCCGGTCGCCTGCTTGATCTCGGGCACGTGCTGGTGCACGCCCACCTTGTACGGCGAGAGGTCCCCCATCACCTCCGAACCGGTGGCTTTTACACATGTGACGGTGCCGA
>JADGHA010000551.1 GCA_019689695.1 Micromonosporaceae bacterium
CCGCAACCACCGACCACACCGTCGCCGAGCAGGACCCCGTCGCCGCGGCACAGCCGCACGCGCGCCCGCGGCAGCAGCTGCCACCACCGGTCGCCCGGCCCGCGTCCGCGGATGTCGCGCCGGTCGGCCGGCGCGCCCCGCCCCCGGCGGGCACCGCGACCGCCTGACGCTCCGTACCCGCGCCCCCGTGGCTGCTTGACGCAGCGTGACTGTCTGTCGCTCGTCTGTTTCCTCCTCGGTCCGTGAGGTGTCGACGATGAACGAACTTCTGCCCGACATCCCGTACCTGAACCAGATCTCGCTGGCCCTGGTGACGTTCGTGGTGCTCTCGGTGGCGGTCATGCTGGGGCGCCTCAGCTGGCTCACGGTCGCCACCTGGGTGCGCGACGCCGGCCGGCGAGCCCGGCTCGCCGCCGAGGCGGACGAGCTGGCCCGCTACGCCGATGAGGTCGCGGTGGCCGCGCAGCGGGCCTCGGCGACCGCGCAGCGGCACCGCGAGCACTGGCTGGCCGCGCTGGCCAGCGCCGAGCAGGCCGCCCGCGCCCTGGACGCCGCCGACGACGCCGTCCGCCGGCTCACCGCCGCCGCCGCGCTGCCCACACCGCGCTCCCGCACCCCGATGGAGTACGCCGACCGCGAGCGGTACCTGCACCGGGCGGCGATGGCGGCGTGCGCCCGCGGCCAACTGTCGATCTACCAGCTGAGCGACGCCCTGGCGCACCGCAACGGGTGGGACCCGCGGCTGCACCCGGCGGCGCAGGAGCTCGTGCTGCACCGGGCCATCCGCGACCACCTCGCCGCCACCCACGCCGCCGCGGCCCGCCGCGAGTCCGCGGCTTGGCAGGCCTTCCAGGCCGCGGTGGCGGCCGCGTACAGCCTGCGCAACGAGGCGCTCTCGGCGGCCTGGCGGGCCCAGCGGCTGCGCGCCGGACTGGAGCCCGCGCCGGCGACCGCCGACGTGCCGGAGGCCGACGCCGTCACGCAGGTGCTGCCGCTGGCCCACCCGGCGCCCCAGTGGCAGCCCGCCGCCGCATCCGCCCCGGCCCGCTGACCTCGACCATTAAGGCTCGCGGGCGGACGGGTGTGCCAGGCGCCAGAACCTGGCGGCCACTCGTTCCCGGAGAGATACGTCACGCCGCCAAGTCGTGACATCGCCGTGCGCTGTCTCGTCGGTGCTGCGTAACCGTCAACCCAACAGGGAGGTGCCGTGGACGCGCGACTCAACCTCTTCGAAAGTCCGCTTATGGCCAAGGTCTTCAAGTACGTCAACTCGGCGAACAAGGTCATCTCGGAGTCGACCCTGCCGGCCGCCACCCAGGAACTGGTGAAGATCCGGGCCAGCCAGATCAACGGATGCGGCTTCTGCCTCGACATGCACACCAAGGAGGCCGCGCAGGCCGGCGAGACCCAGCTGCGGCTCAACCTGGTCGCGACCTGGCGGGAGGCCAACGTCTTCACCGAGGCCGAGCGGGCAGCCCTGGAGCTGGCCGAACAAGGCACCCGCATCGCCGACGCGGCCGGTGGCGTCACCGACGAGGCGTGGGCGAATGCGGCCAAGCACTACGACGAGGAGCAGCTGGCCGCGCTGGTCTGCCTCATCGCGCTGATCAACGCATACAACCGGGTGAACGTGATCATCAAGAATCCGGGCGGCGACTACCAGCCGGGACAGTTCGAGTCGTAATCGCGGACACACAACCCGGACCCTGGCCGGTGCCAGCGCGCCCGGCCAGGGTCCGGCCGATCACACCGCGCCGGACACCATCGACAGCAGCGTGATGGCATCGTGGTCGGCGCTGCCCGGCTCGGGCTGGAAGACGACGAACCGCTGCCCGTCGACCGCCGTGAGGATCTCCGAGGTCAGCTCGAACCGGCCCACCGCCGGGTGGTGGAAGGCCCGTCGCGAGCCGCGCTTGACGCGGACGTCGTAGTGGCGCCAGAGTTCGGCGAAGTCCGCGCTGGCCGCGGCGAGCTCGGCGACCAGGGCGGCCAGCTCCGGAGAGTCGGGGTCGGCGGCCTGGACCGTGCGCAGGTGGGCGACGCAGTCCTCGGCCATCGACCGCCAGGAGACGAACACCTGCCTGGCCGCGGGGTGGGTGAAGACGTAGCGGATGAAGTTGCGTTCCGCCGGCGGCCAGGCGTCGATACCGGCCAGCAGCTGGACGCCCTCGGCGTTCGCGGCCAGCACGGTGCTGGTCGGGTCGAGGACGTACGCGGGCGTCGGGCGCACCGCCGACAGCAGCTGCAGGAGCCCGGGCCGTACCGTGCGGTCACCGCCCGGCTCGCGCTTGCGGACGGCCCGCGGCCGCGCGGCGTGGCGAGCCAGGCGGTGCAGGTGCTGGCGCTCGTCCTCGCTCAGCCGCAGGGCGGTGGCGAGCGCGTCGAGGACCCCCGGCCCGGGATTGGTGTCCCGGCCCTGTTCCAGCCGCCGGTAGTAGTCGATGCTCACTCCGGCGAGTGCGGCCAGCTCCTCGCGGCGCAGGCCGGGGGTCTGCCGCCGCCCGGTGCCGGTAGGCAGGCCGACCTGCGCGGGGTTGAGGCGGCCCCGCCGGCTGCGCAGGAACTCGCCCAGCGCGTTCC
>JADGHA010000552.1 GCA_019689695.1 Micromonosporaceae bacterium
CCCGCCCGCCCGGCCGGCGGGGGGCCCGGTGGCGGGGCGGGAGGCCGGGAGTGCCGACGCGACCGGCTGGGACGCCGCGCGGCACGGCGCCGGCGACACCGCCCGGTACGGATCGGGCGGCGAACGCCCGGACCCGGAGCGACCCGGCCTCGGTCCCGACCCCACCGAGCGGCAGGATTCGGAGCGTCCCGACCCCGAGTGGCTGGTGAAGCTGGAGCGGGAACGGCGCGACGAGGCCGCCCGGGTGCGTCAGATCCTCCCCGAGGAGGCGCGCCTGCGGCAGGTGCGTGACGAGCGCGCGGATGCCGAACGCGGCCTGGCCGAGCTGACCGCGCAGGAGGCGGAGCTGACGCGGCGGCTGGCGGCCCTGCCCGCCGAACGGCTCGACGTCGAGGAACGGCTCGCCAGGGCGCGTACGGCGGCGGCGAGCCTGCCGGGGCTGACGGCCGCCAGGGACGCCGCGCTGCGGCTGCGGGAGGTCACCCGGCAGGCCGAACTGCTGGACGCCGAGCTGACCCGGCTCGCCGAGGACGAGGCGCGGGCCCGGGCCGCGCAGGCGGAGCTGCCCGCCCTGCTGGCCGCCGCCGAAGACCGGCTCAGGGAGTTGCGCGACATGGCCGCGCGCGTTCCCGCCCTGGAGGCCGCCGCCCACCTGGCGCAGGAGCGGCTGGAGGCGGCGCGGCTGCGCGACGCGCTGACCGCCGAGCTGGAGGCGGCCGAGCAGGACCGCCGCGCGGCCGTCGACCTGGCCCAGGAGCGCCGCGACCGGCTCCAGGAGATCCGCCAGGCCAGGATCGACGGCATGGCCGCCGAACTGGCGGCGCAGCTCGTGGCCGGGGCGCCCTGCGCCGTCTGCGGCGCCACCGAGCATCCCCGTCCCGCCGCGCCCGCCGGGCGGGCCGCCACCGCGGACGACGAGCAGGCGGCGCAGGAGGCGTTCGAAGCGGCGCAGCGGGCCCGCGAGGAGGCGGAGACGACCGTCGCCACGCTCTCGTCGCGGCTCGGCGACGCGGTGGCGCGCGCCGGGGACCTGTCCCAGGAGGACGCCTCCGCCGCCCTGGCGGACGCCCGTGAGGAGCTGTCGCGGCTGCGCGCCGCCGAGACGGCCGTCGCCGCGGCCGAGGCGGAGGCCACCCGGCTCGCGGCGGAGCTGGAGTCGGCCCGCGACCGGGCGGCCGAGCTGACCGGCCTGCTGACCGAGACCAGGACCAAGCGAGACGCCCTGCTCGCCGAGGGCGAGCGGCTCGCCGCCGGTCTGGAGGGCGACCTCGCGACGGCGGAGGCGGAGCTGGAAAACGCCCGGTCCCTGGCCGTGACCGAGGAGGAGCTGGCCGCCCGCGCCGCCAGCCTCGCGGCCGAGCTGGAGGAGCTGTCCGCCCGGGCCGCGCGCACCGGCGCGGCGATCGCCGAGGCCCGCGCGCACCGCGACCGGCTGGAGGCCGACGAGCGCAGGCTGGCCGAGGTGATCGACGCCGCCCGTGGCGAGGACGCCTCGCTCGCCGCCCGCCTCGACCGGCTGACCGAGGAGGCGGACCTGCTCAGGGAGGCCGCGGAGGCGGCGGCCGCGGCGGCCGCGGCCGATCGCGAGAGCGAGACGGCGCTGGCCGAGGCGGCCCGGGCCGCCGCCGAGGAGGGGGTCGGGAGCGGGGAGCACGCGGCCGCCGCCGGGCGCCCGGCGGCGGACCGGGAGACGATGACCGAACGGCTGGCACACCTGGACGCGGAACGGGCCACGGTCGAGGGACTGCTCGCCGATCCCGAACTGGCCGCCGCGGCGGCCGAGCCGGCCGCGGACCTGCCCGGGCTGGAGGCCGCCCACGAGCGGGCCGAGCGGGACCACGCGGCCCGCACCTCGGCGCGTGACCGGGCGCAGGGCAGGCTCGACCAGCTCACCGGGCTCGCCGCCGAACTGGACGCCGCGCTGCGCGCCTACCGGCCCGCCGAGGAGCGGCACCGCCTGGCCCGCCGGCTCGCCGAGCTGGCGACCGGCACGTCGGGCGACAACCGGTGGCACATGCGGCTGTCGGCGTACGTGCTGGGCGAGCGGCTGCGCCAGGTCGTCGACGCGGCGAACGAACGCCTCGACCGCATGTCGGGCGGGCGCTACCTGCTGCGGCACGATCTGAACCGGTCCGCGGGCGACCGGGGGCGGTCGGGCGGCGGGCTGGGCCTGCGCGTGCTCGACGCCTGGACCGGCGTGGAACGCGACCCCGCCACGCTCTCCGGCGGCGAGAGCTTCATCACCTCGCTCGCCCTGGCGCTGGGCCTGGCCGACGTGGTCAGCGACGAGGCGGGCGGCGCGGAGATCGGCAGCCTCTTCGTGGACGAGGGCTTCGGCACCCTCGACGAGGAGACGCTCGACGACGTCCTCGACATCCTCGACGGTCTGCGGGAGGGCGGCCGGGCCGTCGGCGTGGTCAGCCACCTCGCCGAGCTGCGGGCCCGCATCCCCGCACAGCTCCGCGTGATCAAGGGCCGTTCCGGCTCCACCCTGTCGCACCGCTGACCCGGAGCCGCCGGGGTGCCGCCGCATGCCGGGCTCGATCTCGGTGGTGAGCCGGGC
>JADGHA010000553.1 GCA_019689695.1 Micromonosporaceae bacterium
GCCGCAGGCCGTGCTCAAGGGGGGATGGCTCAGGCCGGAGGCTGTCGGGGCCGGCCCCCGCGTGGGCCGGCGCTCGGCCGGCATCCCCGGGTGACCGCCAGCGGCCCCTGTCGGCCGGCTGGGCGCCGGGTCCGTCGGCGCGGCGGCGCCCCGGTGGCGGGGTCGAGTCCCGGAGCGGCGCCGCCGCCGGCCCCCGGGCCGGCGGCGCATCCGCGCGCTCGGCGCGCAGATCGTCGGCGCGCAGATCGTCGGGGCGCAGGTCGTCGGCGCGGGACACCCGCGGCGGCGGAGCCGGTTCGTCGACGTCGTCACCCGGGCCGATGTCGACGCGGGCCTCCTTGGCGCTGCGCAGATCGGCCAGCCAGCCCATGTCCTCGCCCGGCAGGTCGGCCGCGCCGGCCGGCGCGGAACGCCCGCGGCCACGGCGCCGGCCGCCACCCTTCGCCGCGGTGCCGTCGCCATTCGGGTCTCTCACGGCTCCTCCCGCCACCGGGAGCTCCCGTGGCGCCGCTCTGCTCGACGCCATGCCCGCGCGCACCACGCACGTAATCGCCAGGCCTCGGTCACGCACCCTCCTCCTCGGCCGAGCCGTCGCTACCATCGACCTTGCCCGCTGGCGCGCGGTTGCTCAAGCGCCCCTGGTCATCGACCGCGTCCGCCGGCACCCCGGGCGACCTGCCCCGCACGATCTGCCGCAGCCGGGGCAGCCGCTGCGCCACCGCCCGCTCGCCGCCGTGGTCGCTCGGCTGGTAGTAGTCCACGCCGACCAAGTCGTCTGGAGCGTACTGCTGGGCCACCACGCCGTGCGGGTCGTCGTGCGGATACCGGTACCCGGCGCCGTGACCCAACCCGCGCGAGCCCTGGTAGTGGGCGTCCCGCAGGTGCCTGGGCACCGGGCCGCCGCGGCCGGCCCGCACATCCGCCACCGCGGCACCGATCGCCTTCACCACCGCGTTCGACTTCGGCGCGGTGGCCAGGTGGATCACCGCCTGGGCCAGGTTGAGCTGCGCCTCTGGCAGGCCCACATACTCCACCGCGTGCGCGGCGGCGGTGGCCACGGTGAGCGCGCTGGGGTCGGCCATGCCCACGTCCTCGCTGGCGAAGATGACCATGCGGCGGGCGATGAACCGCGGGTCCTCGCCGGCGACCAGCATCCGGGCCAGCCAGTGCAGCGCCGCGTCCACATCCGAACCGCGCATGCTCTTGATGAAGGCGCTGGTCACGTCGTAGTGGGCGTCGCCGTCCCGGTCGTAGCGCAGGGCCGCCACGTCGACCGCCTGCTCGGCGGTGCGAAGGTCGATCTCGCCGCGGTCCTGCGCCGCGGCCGAGACGGCCGCCGCTTCCAGCGCGGTCAAGGCCTTGCGGACGTCGCCTCCGGCCAGGCGAACCAGGTGGTCCTCCGCGTCCGGTGCGAGCCGCATCCGGCCGCCCAGCCCGCGCTCGTCGGTGACAGCCCGGCGCAGCAGGCTGCGTACCGCATCGTCAGTGAGGGGCTGGAGGGTGAGCAGCACGCAGCGGGACAACAGCGGCGAGATCACCGAGAAGTACGGGTTCTCCGTGGTGGCCGCGAGCAGCGTGATGGTCCGATCCTCGACCGCGGCGAGCAGCGAGTCCTGTTGGGTCTTGCTGAACCGGTGGACCTCGTCGATGAACAGCACGGTCGGCCGGCCGCCCGCCCGGCGCTCGCGGCGCGCGGTGTCGATGACCGCGCGGACGTCCTTGACCCCGGCGTTCAGCGCCGACAGGGCCACGAAGCGCCGGTCGGTGGCGCCGGCGACCAGGTGGGCGATGGTCGTCTTGCCGCTGCCCGGCGGGCCCCAGAGGATCACCGACATCGGGGTGGCGCCGCCCACCAGCTGGCGCAGCGGTGCGCCCGGCGCCAGCAGGTGGTCCTGCCCGACCAGCTCGTCCAGGGTGGTCGGGCGCATCCGCACGGCCAGCGGGGCGTCCCGGCCCACCGCGCCGAACTCACTGGCCGAGCCCGGCGCGGCCGGTGCTGGCGGCCGCACGGATTCGTCCAGCGAGAAGAGGCCTACCGGGTCCACGCGCCGACAGTACCCGGTCCTTCCGCCGACCTTCCGCTGCCATTTGTCCAATTTGTAGGTGTTAGGGGCGATCGATCGTGCCGTCCGGCTGCGCCAACCAACCATCCACCAGAAGGGCCGATATAGCGTGGCGATCGTGCTCGAAGAGGCGAACCGGCTCGTCGGCCGGGCCGCCGTGCTAGCGGCCGCGGGCGACCACCCGTACGTCCGAATGAACACCGACCGCGAAGCGGTCACCGGTTACCAGACCGAACGGACCGTCGTCTGGTTCAACCACGGTCCGTCAGGTGCGACGGCGTGCGCCGTGGGCGACGCGCGGCGCAGTGCCCGCCTTTTTGCCGAGCTCGCGGCCTCCGACCACCTGGCCGATGTCCGGTGGCTGCACCTGCCCCGGGTCGACGGCCAGGCGCTCGCCCCGCACCTGCGGCCGACCCGCCAGGACGACTGGGACTTCCTGTGGACGCGGACCCCGTCGCCCCCCGTCCCCGGCGAGGAGCGGGTGGTCCCGCT
>JADGHA010000554.1 GCA_019689695.1 Micromonosporaceae bacterium
TGTATTAGAGACTGGGGTGGGGGCGTGCCCGGGGCGCCGGGCTGCGCGGTCTGCGGGCCGGGGAACCACAAAATGCCCGGCCCGGGGGCGTGCGGCCCGGGCGGCATGCCGGGACCGGCCTGGGGCGCGCTCTGCGGCGCGGTGCGCGATCCCGATGATGGCGCGGTGTGCGATCCCGATGACGCGCCCGGCCCGGGCTGCCCGCTCAGCGGCGCGGCGGGAGCGCCCACGCCCGGCCCCGCCTGCCGTCCGCTCTCCGATTGGGCGTGCGCGTCCGGTGCGCCGGGGTGGGGCCCGCCCTGCGGTGCGCCGGGTGGTGGTGTGCCCGGTGCGCCGGGCTGCGCGGTCTGCGGGCCGGAGGACGGCGCACCCGGCCCGGTGGGCGCGCCGGACCGCGAGCCGGCGGCCGGTGCCTGGCCGGGTGTGGGCGATCCCGGGCCGTCCGCGGAACGGCCGGTGCCCGGCGGGGTGGGCGCGGCCGCGGAGCCGGCCGCGTCCGGCTCGCGGGGAACCCGCGCCGTGTCCTGCTCGTGCTCGTGCTCGGAACCGGGATCCTGGCCACGCATAGCCGGAAGCGTATCGATGAGAACGAGGTCGAAGGGCCGCTATCGGGCTTTCCGCCGCCCGATGCCGGATGGATCACCGCGGCGCGCGGCCCGGCGGGCCCGGGTCACGCGCGGCGCCCGCCGGTGAGCGAGCGGTGCTCCAGGGCGGGGAAGACCGTCTGGTCGGCGATGTCGTTCGCCGCCCGATAGAGCTGCTTGAGCTCGTTCTTGTTCGGCTTGTGCCCGTCCTTGAACTGGAACCACAGCAGCACGGCGTAGTGGCCGTAGGTCCAGCCGCCCGCGTACGCGTCCCCGTTGCCGAGCTGCTTGGTCGCCTCGTCCTTCCCGGGGAGCGGCTTGAGGTAGTCCTCGCGCTCCTTCCCGCCGCCGGCGGTGGCGACCTTCTTCGCCGCCGCGGAGGTGGCGAGGTTGGCGACTCCCACCGTTCCGATGATCTTGTTCTTGGTGTCCCGGAAGCTGGCCCTGATCAGCTGGGTGCAGCGGCCGGAGCGCAGCGCCTTCTTGATCTTGTCGCCGTTGACCCCGTCTTCGCAGCGCTTCTCCTTGCGCCAGACCGTCCGGACGTACCCGCGCCCCTTGGTGGCGAACTTCGCCTTCCCGAACAGCTCCTTCACGGTGAGCGGGGTCTTGTCGGTCTTGCGCGAGGCCGCGAAGCCGTACTTGCCGGTGGGGAAGCTCGGCAGGGAGCTCGACGGCTTGGGGGTGGCGACCGGGGCCGCGGGCTTCTCGTTCTTCGCCGCCGTCCACAGGCCGAAGAAGAGTGCGCCGATCAGCGCCATCACGCCGCCGGCGAGGATGAGCGGCTTGATCCACTGCGGGCCCCGGGCGTCGGGGTCCCACGCCGGCTCGGCCTGCTCGGCGGGCCGCTGCCGCCGTCCGGGCGCGGTGCGGCTCTGCTCGTCCCGCCGGCTCGGTGACTCCTCGCCCGGGCCAGGCCCACCGGGCCCGGGGCCGGGCTCCGGCTGGTGCGGCGCGGCGCCCTGCGGGGTGCCGCCCGGTTCCGGCCCGTGCGCCCCGCCCAGCGGAGCGTGCCCCGTATCCAATGCGTACGGCCCACCCTGCGGAGTGTGACCTGGTTCTGGTCCGTATGGCCCGGCCTGTGGAGTGTGGCTCGGTTCGGGGCCGTACGGTCCGCCCGGTGGGGTGTGGCCCGGATCCGGCCGGTACGGCATGGCCCCCTGCAGGGTGGGACCCGTCTCCCACCCGTACGGCCCGGCCTGGGGAGTGGGGCCCGGCTCCGGTCCGTACGGCACGGCGTCCCGCCGTGGCGCGTCCTCCCGGCGGCCATGGCCCGCGTACGGCGGCCACGACCCTCCACCGGCCTGCCAGGGGTCGCCGTCCGGGCGGCCGGCCTGGTGGAGGTAGGGCGGACGGTGTGTTCGCTGCTCGCCGGGATAACCCATGCGCCCGAGATTAGCCTGGTGCTCCCACCGGTGCGGGAGGGTCAGGAGTAGCCGAAGTCCCCGGTCCACCAGTAGCCGGTGGGGCCGATGCTCACCCCGATGCCGGCGGCGACGATCCGGCAGTCCAGCAGGGTGCGGCGGTCGGCCTTGCGGGCCATCCAGCCGGCCACCACGGCCTCGGCGCTCCGGTAGCCGCGGGCGATGGTCTCGGCCGCGCCGTCCGGGTAGTCGGCGGCGGCCATCCGGTCCCAGGCGGTGGTGCCGTCCGACCAGGTGTGGGAGAACCGGCCGCTCGCCGCCATCTGGGCCGCGTGGCGGCGGGCCGACCGGACGAGCCGGGGGTCGAGGCGCAGCCGCCGGCAGCCGTGCGCCACGCGCGCGAGGTTCACCAGCCGGAGCACCTCCCGCTCCAGCTCGGGGTGGCCGGTGGCGTCCCAGTGCGGGCCGTCGGCCTCCTCGCCGGCGGAGTGGGCGTGGACCACGGTCCCGCCGCCGTCCGGCCCGCCGGCCTCGCTGGTCGCCCGCGGGGCGGGGGCTGGGTGTTATACACATCTGACGCGGCCGCCGGTATGCAGTGTGGAG
>JADGHA010000039.1 GCA_019689695.1 Micromonosporaceae bacterium
TTGTTTATACGACACAGGTCGGGGGGGCCCGCGAGGGGGGGGCGGCGGCGGGGGCCCGCCCGGGGCGGCGCCGGCCGGCGCGACGACGACATCTTCGATGTCCCGGCCGACCTACGTCGGGAGTGGGATTTCTCGGCCGACGGGGTGCGCCGCTGCCTGGAGCAGAGCCTTGACCGGCTCGGCCTGGACCGGGTGGACGTCCTGTTCATCCACGACCCGGAGGGGCACGCCGACGTTGCCGTGCGCGAGGCCTATCCGGCACTGCACGAGCTGCGCAGCCAGGGTGTGGTACGCGCCATCGGCGTCGGGTCCTGCAACTGGCAGGTGGTGCACCGGTTCGTCACCGAGACCGAGCTGGACGTCGTGATGCTGGCCGGCCGGTACACCCTGCTGGAGCAGCCGGCGCTGGACTCGCTGCTGCCGGCCTGCCTGGAGCGTGGGGTGTCGGTGCTCAACGTCGGCGTGTTCAACAGCGGGCTGCTCGCCACCGACCGGCCACACGAGGGGCTGCACTACGAGTACGGCCGGGTGCCGCGCGATGTGCTGGACCGGGCCCGGGCGATCGCCGCGGTCTGCGCCCGGCACGCCACGCCGCTGCCGGCGGCTGCGCTCGCCTTCGCGGCGGCGCACCCGGCGGTCGCCGCGGTCGTGTCCGGTGCCCAGACGCCCGAGCAGGTGCGCCGCAACATCGAGCTGGCGGCCAGCCCGCCCCCTGCCGAGCTCTGGGCGGATTTGGTGGCGGAGGGCCTGCTGCCTGCGGACGCACCGGTCCCGGGGTCGATATCGTGAGACCACGGCCGCAAGGAGGACGCGTGGCGGTTACCGACAGCGCCATCGACAAGATCAAGGAAATGATCATGTCGGGTGAGCTGCACCCTGGTGACCGGCTGCCGAAGGAGGCCGACCTCGCCGAGCGGCTGGGCCTGTCCCGCAACTCGCTGCGCGAGGCGGTGAAGGCGCTGTCGCTGATCCGGGTGCTCGACGTGCGTCAGGGCGACGGCACCTACGTGACCAGCCTGCAGCCGCGGCTGCTGTTGGACGCGCTCACCTTCGTGGTCGACTTCCACCGCGACGACACCGTCCTGGAGTTCTTCGAGGTGCGCCGGATCCTCGAGCCGGTCGCCGCCGCCAAGGCGGCCCAGGCCATGAGCGACGCCGACATCGCCAAGCTCCGCGGCGTGCTGGAGGATCTGGACGAGGATCCGAGCGCCGAGGCGCTGGTCGCCAACGACCTGGAGTTCCACCGGCAGATCGCGGCCGGCTCCGGCAACAGTGTGCTCAGCTCGCTGATCGAGAGCCTCTCCGGCCCCACCACCCGGGCCCGGATCTGGCGCGGCCTCACCCAGGAGGGTGCGGTCGCGAAGACCCGCGACCAGCACTGGGCGATCTACGAGGCGATCGCCGCGCGGCAGCCGGAGGTCGCCGCCGCGTGGGCGACCGTGCACGTGGCCGGCGTGGAGGACTGGCTGCGGCGGGCCCTGTGACCCACCGCGGGCCGGCCCTTATATGCTGTCAGCCCTGCCTTCGCGCGCTGGCGCGGGCGCCGGGGTTCCCCGGTCGCCAGCCGGGCTGACGGTAGGTCGAGCCCGCGGTGCCGGCGAGTTCACCCGGGCGAGGGCCTATCTGTGCGGGGAGGGGGGCCTGTGGCGGTGCGGTTGCCGGATCTGGAGGCGTTTCCTCCGCTGCGGGCCTGGCAGCGTAAGGCCCTGGTGGAGTACCTGCGCCGGCGCGCCGAGGACTTCCTCGCCGTGGCCACGCCTGGCGCCGGGAAGACCACCTTCGCCCTGCGTGTCGCCGCCGAGCTGCTCGCCGACCGCACGGTCGAGGCGGTCACCGTGGTCGCGCCCACCGAGCACCTGAAGACCCAGTGGGCGGCCGCAGCCGCCCGGGTCGGGATCGACCTGGACTCGGGCTTCCGCAACGCCGACCTGCACTCGGCGGCCGACATGCACGGCGTGGTGGTCACCTACGCCCAGGTCGGTATGGCGCCGCAGGTGCACCGCCGGCGGACCCTGGCCCGGCGCACCCTGGTCATCCTGGACGAGATCCACCACGCCGGTGACTCCCGTTCCTGGGGGGACGGGGTCAGGGTGGCGTTCGAGCCCGCGGTCCGCCGGCTCATGCTCACCGGTACACCGTTCCGGTCCGACGACAACCCGATCCCGTTCGTGACGTACGAGGCGGGCGGCGACGGCCTGCTCCGGTCCCGGTCGGACTCCAGCTACGGGTACGGGGACGCGCTGCGCGAGGGCGTGGTGCGGCCGGTCATCTTCCTGGCGTACTCCGGCGAGACCCGCTGGCGCACCAGCGCCGGCGACGAGCTGGCGGCCCGCCTCGGCGAACCGATGACGCAGGACCTCATCGCCCAGGCGTGGCGCACCGCGCTGGACCCGGCTGGCGAGTGGATGCCGCAGGTGTTGCGCGCCGCCGATGCCCGGCTGCAGGTCGTCCGCGCCGGCGGCATGGCCGACGCGGGCGGGCTGGTGATCGCCTCCGACCAGGAGTCGGCCCGGGCGTACGGCCGGCTGATCGAGCGGATCACCGGCGAGAAGGCGGTGGTGGTGCTCTCCGACGACGCCGGCGCCTCGGCGAAGATCGCCGCGTTCGCCGGCTCGCAGGAGCGCTGGCTGGTGGCGGTGCGGATGGTCTCCGAGGGGGTGGACATCCCGCGGCTCGCCGTCGGCGTCTACGCCACCAGCGCGTCCACCCCGCTGTTCTTCGCCCAGGCGATCGGCCGGTTCGTCCGCGCCCGCCGGCCGGGGGAGACCGCCTCGGTGTTCCTGCCCAGCGTGCCGCACCTGCTCGCGCTGGCCAGCGAGATGGAGGCCGAGCGCGACCACGTGCTGGGCGAGCCGAAGCGCCGCGAGGGCTTCGACGACGACCTGCTGGCGCAGGCCCAGCGCACCGAGCAGGCGAGTGGGGAGCTGGAGAAGCGGTTCCAGGCGCTGTCCGCGACGGCGGAGCTGGACCAGGTGATCTTCGACGGGGCGTCGTTCGGCGCGCCGGTGCGGGCCGGCACCCCGGAGGAGGAGGACTACCTCGGGCTCCCCGGGCTGCTCACCCCCGACCAGGTTTCCCTGCTGCTGACCAAGCGGCAGGCCGAGCAGCTGAAGGCGCAGCGGCGGCAGTCGGCGCAGCCGGAGCCGGCGCGGGTGGTGCAGCCGTCCGGGCCCCGCACCGCGGGGGAGCGGCGCATCGCGCTACGCCGCCAGCTGAACGCCCTGGTGGCGGCGCACCACCGCCGCACCGGGTTGCCGCACGGGAAGATCCACGCTGAGCTGCGCCGGCTCTGCGGCGGGCCGCCCAGCGCTCAGGCAACCATCGAGCAGTTGGAGGAGCGCATCGCCCGGATCCGGGATCTGTAGAAACGACGAGGGGAGCCCGCACGGGGCTCCCCTCGTCGGTCACACGTCTATGTCGTCGGCTCTCCGGGCTCAGTTCGGCATCAGCTCAGCGCCGCGCCAGGTGAAGTCCGGGTCCGCCTCGAACTGTACGGCGATCTTCACGAGGTCCTCGGCGTACTTGTTGGCGTGGTGGCCGCAGAAGACCAGCTCGCCGCCGCCCGCCAACATCACCCGAAGCTTCCCCGCCGCGTTGCACCGGTCGCAGCGTTCATCAGCGGCTCGTCCAGCCACCGTTGCCGGCGGCGGGGTGAGGGTCGGGGTCATCGCCTTCCTCCTCGGGTCGTCACCGATGAACTCGTCATCTCTCTTGCCCTGTCCACCCATGGTCTAACAGCCAGCCAACCGATGCCCTTCCCGGAGAGCCTGGAGGGGACCGAGGTCACACCCCCGTCGGGTGTACCGGCAAGGATCACCAGTAGCGTGCCCCAAGCCTGCCACGCGGGCGATCACAACGCGACAACAACCGCGTGGCAGGGTGGTGGCAGTGGGGCCGCCCATCCGATGCCCCGGCGCCGGCTCGGTGTCGGCCCCGCTGCGGCGATGGCCGGCCGGCGGTGGCGATCGGCCCCGCGGCGCCGGGCGGTCGCGACCGGCCCCGCGGCGCCGACGGCCGGCGGGCGGAGGCAACGGCCGACGGCCGGCGGGCGGTGGCGATTGTCGGCCGGGTCCGGGAGCACGCCCCGGGCCTAGCTCCTCTGCAGCGACTCGTCGCTGGCGACGACCTCGGGCTGCCGATCCTGGCGGGGGATGGGGGGCCTCGCCTGGCTCGGGAACTTCAGGTCGAATGCGGGACGTTCGGAGCGGATCCGCGGCAACCGGTTGAAGTTGCGCAGCGGCGGCGGGCAGCTGGTCGCCCACTCCAGCGAGTTGCCGTACCCCCACGGGTCGTCCACCTCGACCACCGGCCCGGTCTTGTACGACTTCCACACGTTGTACAGGAACGGCAGTACCGAGGTGCCGAGTATGAACGAGCCGAGGGTGGAGACCGTGTTGAGCGTGGTGAAGCCGTCCGACGCCAGGTAGTCCGCGTACCGGCGGGGCATGCCCTGGGTGCCGAGCCAGTGCTGCACCAGGAAGGTGGCGTGGAAGCCGATGAAGGTCAGCCAGAAGTGCACGGCACCCAGCCGCTCGTCCAGCATTCGGCCGGTCATCTTCGGGAACCAGAAGTAGAGCCCGGCGTAGACGGCGAACACCACGGTGCCGAAGACGGTGTAGTGGAAGTGGGCCACCACGAAGTACGTGTCCGAGACGTGCCAGTCCAGCGGCGGGCTGGCCAGCAGCACCCCGGAGAGGCCGCCGAACAGGAAGGTCACCATGAAGCCCAGGGCGAACAGCATGGGGGTCTCGAAGGTGATCTGCCCCCGCCACATGGTGCCGATCCAGTTGAAGAACTTGATCCCGGTCGGTACCGCCACCATGAAGCTCAGGAAGCTGAAGAACGGCAGCAGCACCTGGCCGGTGGTGAACATGTGGTGCGCCCAGACGCTCATCGACAGCGCCGCGATGCCCAGGGTGGCTCCGATCAGGCCCTTGTAGCCGAAGACCGGCTTACGGCTGAACACCGGGATGACCTCGGTGATGATGCCGAAGAAGGGCAGCGCGATGACGTACACCTCGGGGTGGCCGAAGAACCAGAACAGGTGCTGCCACAGGATGGGCCCACCGGTGGCCGGGTCGTACACGTGCGCACCGAGCATCCGGTCGGCGAGCAGGGCGAGTGCGGCCGCGGCGAGGACCGGGAAGATCATCAGGATCAGCAGGCTGGTGACCAGGATGTTCCAGGTGAAGACCGGCATCCGGAACATGGTCATGCCGGGGGCGCGCAGGGTCAGGATGGTGGTGATCATGTTGACCGCGCCCAGGATGGTGCCCAGGCCGGAGATGGCCACCCCGACGATCCACGCGTTCGCCCCGATTCCCGGCGAGTTCACCCCGTCCGACAGCGGGGTGTAGGCGAACCAGCCGAAGTCCGCCGCGCCACCGGGGGTGGCGAAGCCGGCCAGGGTCAGCGACCCGCCAAAGAGGAACAGCCAGTACGAGAAGGCGTTCAGCCGGGGGAACGACACGTCCGGGGCGCCGATCTGCAGCGGCACGATGTAGTTCGCGAAGGCGAACACCACCGGCGTGGAGAAGAACAGCAGCATGATCGTGCCGTGCATGGTGAACAGCTGGTTGTACTGCTCGGGGCTGAGGAACTGCATGCCCGGCCGGGCCAGCTCGGCCCGCATGAGCAGCGCCATGATTCCGCCGGCGAAGAAGAACGCGAAGCTGGTGACCAGGTACATGATGCCGATCTGCTTCGCGTCCGTGGTCCGCAGCAGCCGGGCCAGTGCCGATCCCTTGATCGGCTTGCGGACCGGCCACGGTCGGGTCTGGATCGGCGTCGGCTTCGGGATGGTTGTGGTCAAGGCAGCTCCACTGTGGTCGATCTGGTGGTGGGGCCCGGTACAGCCCACCTGGCGCGGAGTCGGTGCGACCAGGGGCGAAAGTCCTGTCGGGTAAGGCCCAATGGCCCGGTCGAAGGTCCCGGTTCGGTTGGGGCCGCTGGCTGGCATCCGGTGGTCGGCAACTTCGGGACTTTCGGCCCTGGCCCAGGTGGGGGTGTAGCCGGTGAGGTGGAGCGGGTTCCGTCGCTACATGTGGGAGGTCGTTGGCCGTGGCGGAAGCCGTGACCGGCACCGTGCCGCGCGGTTCCACGACAGCAGACCGGGTACGGCCGGGGAGCCTGCGGTGATCGGGCTGCCCGGCGCCACGGCCACGGCCACGGCCGCGCCCGGGTCCGGCGAGGTGGAACACAGCCCGACGGACACCTACCCGATGCCCGGGTGGAGGCCGAACTGTTCACCGGAGGCTGCCTGGCCAGCGGCGGCCACCCGACCCGCGACCGGTCCTGGCCGGCGGCCATCCGGGCCCGCGATCGGTCCCGGCTGCCTGCCTCGGGACCTTCGACCCTGGACCGCGGCGGGTGCTGAGGAGTACGTCTGAGTGTCGGATATTTCAGTACAGAGACGGAGTTCGCTCATGGTCGCGGAGGTGGTGCCCGGGACTCCGGCGGACCACGCGCTCCGGGTCGACACCCGGGGCGTGGCGGACCCGGCCGAGCGGGAGTGCGCGGCGACGGTGAGCAGGGTGCTCGCCAGGCACGGCATCGCCGGTGACGAGGTCCGGGTACGGATGAACGGTTCGGCCTGCGCCGACGGTCCCGCCCTGGTGCAGGTGAACCTGCGGGTGCACGGGGTACCGGCCCGGGTGCAGGTGCCGGGGCCCTCGCCGGCCGCCGCGGTCGCCGCGGCCGCCATCCGGCTGGACCGGCAGATCACCCGCCTGACCGGGACCTTCGAAATGTGGCCGTGGCCCGACCCGCAGCGGCGGTCGCTGAGCGCGCCCGTACCCGGGCGGATCGCCCGGGTGAAGCGGGTCCGGCTCCACCCCTGGGCGCCGGGCCAGGCGGCGGTCGCGATGGGTGCCATGGACTACGACGCGTACCTGTTCACCGATGCGGAGACCGGTGAGGACGCGGTGATCTACCGCTCCGGGCCGAGCGGGCTGCGGCTGGCCCGCCAGCGCAGCATGCATCCGCCGTCGATGCCGGAGACGCTCCCCACCACCGTGAACGTCCGTCGCGTGCCCGAGTTGACCCCTGCTCGGGCCGCCGCCCAGCTGGCGGCCGGTTGCCTGCCGTTCCTGTTCTTCACCGACCCGGCCACCGGCCGCGGCAACCTGCTCTACCGCCGCTACGATGCCAACCTCACCCTGGTTACACCATGAGCGACGGGTTGGTACGGCGGCAGGTCATGGCGGGTTCGGGAGGGCGCGGCCTGGTCGAGGTGGACCGCGCGGAGGCGATGGCTCTCCTCGGCAGCGTCGCCTACGGCCGGGTGGTGTTCACCCTCAACGCGCTACCGGCGGTGCGTCCGGTCAACCATCTCGTGGATGGGGAGGACATCATCATCCGGACCCGGCTCTCCTCGGCGGTCGGCTCCCGGGTGCGCCCGGCGCCCGGCGTAGTGGTCGCCTACCAGGCGGACCAGATCGATCCGGACCGGCGGTTGGGCTGGAGCGTGGTGGTCACCGGCTACGCCTCGCCGGTCACCGCGCCGGACCAGATCGCCCGGTACGAGGCGGCGCTGATCCCGTGGGTCGACATGACCATGGACACCGTGCTGCGCATCCGCCCGCAGATCGTCACCGGATTCCGTTTGGTCGCCACCGACCAGGCCGGACCGAGCTAGCCCCGCGGCGCAGCCATCGGCGACCGCCGCCCCGGCGCAGCAGGGCCAGAGGTCCCCGGCCCTGTCCGGCGCCGGACGCTGCACCGAGGCGCCGCACGCCTTGCGGCCCCGCCGGCCGGAGGTGATGGTGGCCGGCCGGAGGGGGACAGGCGGGGAGCTGGTCAGTCGAGGTAGTCGCGCAGCACCTGCGAGCGGGACGGGTGGCGCAGCTTCGACATTGTCTTGGACTCGATCTGCCGGATCCGCTCCCGGGTCACCCCGTACACCTGGCCGATCTCGTCCAGCGTCCGCGGCTGCCCGTCGGTGAGTCCGAAGCGCAGCCGGACCACGCCGGCCTCCCGCTCGGAGAGGGTCTGCAGCACCTGCTGCAGCTGGTCCTGCAGCAGGCTGAAGGAGACCGCGTCCACCGCCACTACGGCCTCGGAGTCCTCGATGAAGTCGCCGAGCTGGCTGTCGCCCTCGTCGCCGATGGTCTGGTCCAGTGAGATCGGCTCCCGGGCGTACTGCTGGATCTCCAGCACCTTCTCCGGGGTGATGTCCATCTCCTTGGCCAGCTCCTCCGGGGTGGGCTCGCGGCCCAGGTCCTGCAGCAGCTCGCGCTGGATCCGGCCGAGCTTGTTGATCACCTCGACCATGTGCACCGGGATGCGGATGGTGCGGGCCTGGTCGGCCATGGCGCGGGTGATGGCCTGGCGGATCCACCAGGTGGCGTAGGTGGAGAACTTGTAGCCCTTGGTGTAGTCGAACTTCTCGACCGCGCGGATCAGGCCGAGGTTGCCCTCCTGGATCAGGTCGAGGAAGGCCATGCCGCGGCCGGTGTACCGCTTGGCCAGGCTGACCACCAGCCGTAGGTTCGCCTCCAGCAGGTGGTTCTTGGCCCGCTCGCCGTCCCGCGAGATCCACACCAGGTCCCGGTGCAGCTGGGTGGGGAGCTGCTCGTTGTTCTCCTCGGCGGCGCGCAGCCGCTCCGCGGCGTACAGGCCGGCCTCGATCCGCTTGGCGAGCTCGACCTCCTGCTCGGCGTTGAGCAGCGGTACCTTGCCGATCTGCTTGAGGTAGGCGCGGACCGAGTCGGCGGAGGCGGTCAGCTCGGCGTCCCGCCGGGCCTGCTTGAGCGCCTCGGACTCCTCGTCGTCCCAGTCGAAGTCGTCGTCGGCCTGCGCGTCGGCCTCGGCCGCCTCGGCCAGCTCCGCGGTCGGCTCGTCGACCACGACGTCCTCGAGCTCGGCGGCGAGCGCCTCCGGGTCGAGGTCGACATCGTTCGGATCGTCGCCGGCGGCCACCTTCGCCTCGCCCGCCGGGTCGGCGGCGACCGTCTTGGCGGTCTTGGCGCCCTTGGCCCCCGCATCGCCCTTCGTGCTCTTCTTCGTCTTGCCCGCCGCCGGCGCCGTGCCCGCCTTGCCCACCTGAGCTGTCCCCACTTCCGCCGCCGCGCCCGGCTGCCCCGCCGCGCTGGCCGACTTGCCGGCCGCGGATTTGGCCTTCCGCGCCGGGGCGGGCTTGGTGGCGGCCGCCGGCTCGCCGCCGGCCGGCTCGCCCGCCTTCGCCGCGCCGCCGGCCGGCTCGCCCGCGCCGTCGGCCTTCTCGACCGCCGGGTCCTTCACCGCCCGCAGCGTCGGCTTGACCGCCTTGGCGGTCGCCGCCTTCGATGCCGGGGTCGCGGACCTGGCCGCGGCGACCCGGCGCGGTCGGCTGCTCGCCGAGCCGTCCACCACCACGGTCACCCCGGCCTCGGCCAGGGCCCGGAGGATCTTCTTGGCCTGCGCGGGGGTCGCGCCGGCCGATTCCACGGCGCGTACCACCTCGGCGGAGGTCAGCTGGCCGTTCGCGCTTGCGGCGTGCGCGATCAGCGTGTCGGTGAGGGAGCGTACGTCGGCGCCGGTATGGCGGGCTTCTGTCACGAACGACCTTCCGGAGACGATGAGCGCGGGCTTCGGGGCCTCCGCCCCACCCACGTCCCCGCGGGCGGACCAGAGTCCTCCGCCGGCAAGCATGGCGCGGGGGAGCGGTGGCCAGCCGGTCGATGTGGTTCCGCCCCGCGCCGTGAACCGGACCCGGCCGGGCCGGTCCGCGGTGTGTGGGGCAGGGGTGAATTGTAGCGCCGTCTGCCGCGATCATCCCCTGCCGCGAGTCCCGCCCCCGCCTGGGCAACGGAGGACCCGGGACAGTGGATGATCGGCAGCTTGGCAGGATAGTACCCGTGCGGCCGGTCCCGGAACCTGATGAGTTGCTCGCCATCGCGGTAAAGATCGCGCGGGCCGCGGCCGAGACCGCCCGGCGGATGCGGGCCGAGGCGATCACCGAGGTGGACACCAAGAGCACGGCCACCGATGTGGTCACCGCGGCCGACCGGGCGGTGGAGCGCCAGGTGGTGGGCGCGCTGCGCGAGCTGCGCCCGCAGGACACGGTGCTGGGCGAGGAGTACGGGCCGGCGGGCGGCCGCGGCGGCGGCACCGGGGTGCGGTGGGTGGTGGACCCGATCGACGGGACGGTGAACTACCTCTACGGGCTGCCGCAGTACGCGGTCTCGATCGCCGCGGCGGTGGACGGGGTGGTCGTGGCCGGGGTGGTGCACAACGCGGCGACCGGGGAGGAATGGACCGCCACCCGGGGCGGTGGCGCCTACCGGGCGGGCCGGCGGCTGGTCGGCTCGGCCACCACCCGGCTGAGCCAGGCGCTGGTGGGCACCGGCTTCGGCTACGATCCGGCCCGGCGCCGGCACCAGGCGGCGGTGCTCGCCCGGCTGCTGCCCGAGGTGCGCGACATCCGTCGGTTCGGAGCGGCCGCGCTCGACCTGTGCATGGCTGCCGAGGGCACTCTCGACGCGTACTACGAGAAGGGCCTCAACCCCTGGGACCACGCCGCGGGCGGCCTGGTGGCCGAGGAGGCCGGTCTGGTGGTGGCCGGGCTGGACGGCGCCCCGCCCGGGCCGGAGCTGGTCATCGCCGCGCCGCCGGCGCTGTTCGCGCCCCTGCACGACCGGCTGGCCGCCTACGACGCGGCCGGTGGCCCCTGATCCCGAGGACCTCAGGCGAGGTCGGCGGGGCAGGTACCGGCGGGCGCCCTCGGGTTGCCGAGCTGGGTGAGCGACTGCTTGACCTCGGTCTCCGTGGCCAGTTGCTGGAACTTCTTGCCGATGACCACGTCCACCACGTCGTTCTGCCGCTGCGGGTCGAACTGGGGGTCGGCCTCCTGCAGGAAGTACGCGCGCAGCAGCCAGGCGTCGCCGACCGCCTTGGGCCCGTAGCGCAGGATCGCCACCCCGTCGACCGCCTTCGGGTTGTTGCCCTTCTTCTTGTCCACTGTGAAGCCACGGTGGCTGAAGTCCTGGCCGACCTGCTCGGCCAGGCCGGGCTGGTTCGTGCCGTTGAAGATCTTGAGCTTGACGTCCTTGTTCTCGTCCGGCAGTCGGGTGTTGACCAGCACCGCGCCCTTCGGACAGCCGGCCGCGGCCTTCGGGTCGCGCTGGCTGTCCCGCACCAGCGCCATGATGACGAAGATCACCGCCGCGAGGAACAGCACGCTGACCACGGCGAGCGCCCGTACTCGCGCAAAGCTCATGGTTGTTCGGCTCCCCGTCTGTCGCGCACGCCGGATTGCATGTGTCCGGTTACCGAGTATGCCGCTGAGGGTAACCCGTGTTCACCCCGACCACCGGTTCTGCGACATTCCCGCGACGCGCCGGCAATCACCTGCAGCGGAGTCCCTGGGGCGTGCCCTACCGTTGTCAGGCACTACGGCCGGTGGTGTCACATCGGTCACATTGGGAAGAAGTTTGGCCACCCAGGAGTACATCGTTCGCGCGAAAAAGGTAAGGTACCCCGCTCGCCGGGAGGCTTGTCCGGGGAAGATTCCCGGAACGGTCGCTCATCGAGGCGCGCACCGGCCGGCGGCGAGCACTCCGGCCCGGTTAGGGGAGGGCCGCTGTGGGAACCGAGACACCGTTGCCCGGCGTTACACCGGAGACGGTACGGAGTACGGGAGAGTGACAACCAATGGCTACCGACTACGACGCTCCGCGTCGCGACGAGGTCGACCTCGGCGAGGACAGTCTGGAGGAGCTCAAGGCGCGCCGCGTCGACTCGCAGTCGGGCGCCGTGGACGTGGACGAGGCGGAGGTAGCCGAAACCTTCGAGCTGCCGGGGGCGGACCTCGCCGACGAAGAGCTCACCGTGAAGGTGCTGCCGATGCAGTCGGACGAGTTCCGCTGTGCGCGCTGTTTCCTGGTGCATCACCGCAGCCAGCTGGCGTACCAGCGGAGTGGGGAGCTGATCTGCCGGGAGTGTGCGTGAGTTGACCCGGCCGGCCACCATCAACTGGTGGCCGACATCGTGCGGGAGGGCGGCGACGTGCCGGAGCCGGAGGAGCGAGACCGCGACGCGACGGTTGCCGCGCTGGCCGCGCACGATCTGGCGCCCGAGCAGCGCCGGCAGTTGCTCAGCCGGCTGGTGGCCGACGTGCGGGCGCGCGGTGTGGGCGACATGTTCAAGCCCGGCAAGGTGATCCGCTGGCTCGCCGACGAGATCACCGACGTGGCGCCGCACATACCGATCCGCGACCTGCAGACGCTGCGCCGGCACCACGACGGTCTGGACGGCGAGGAGCTGGCGCAACGGCTGGTGCGCAACGCGGCGATCGCCACCGGCGGCGTGGGCGCGGCCAGCGGCGGCGTGGCCGCCGTCGAATGGGCCGTGACGCCGACCCTGCTGTCGGCGCCGGTCCTGCTCGGCGTGGAGACCGTGGCCGTGGTGGCCATCGAGATCAAGCTGATCGGCGAGCTGCACGAGGTGTACCGGCAGCCGGTGCCCGGCAACGGCACGCAGCGGGCGGTGGCGCTGGTGCAGGCGTGGGCCGGGCGGCGCGGGGTCAACCCGATGGTCCCGGGCGTCGGCGTCGCGGCGGTACTCGGCACCACGGCCCGCAAGGAGCTGCGGGACCGGCTGCTGCGCCGGTTCAGCCGCAACCTCTCCACGCTCGGTCCGCTGCTGACCGGCGCGGCGGTCGCCGCGTACCTCAACCGCAGGGCCACCCTGGCCCTCGGCGAGAAGCTGCGCGAGGACCTGCGCAAGACGCAGCGCTAGCCGGTGCGGACGGCGTCCCTGGCGGCCAGCAGGGCCGCGGCGAGCTGGTCCGGGCGCCGGGAGCTGACCACCCAGTACGGCGTGGGGTCGGCGGGATCGTCCAGCAGGACCTGCACGGCACCCGGGATCCATGGCCGTTGCACCACGAACGCGCGCGGATCCGCGCCCACGCCCAGCACCTCCCGGCGGCCCGTCACGTCCAGCGGGATGGCGTCGGCAACGAACCGCGCCGGCAGGCGCGCGTCGTCAACCCGCAGCTCGCCGCCGGTCACCGCGACCCGGATCCGGCCGGCCCACCACAGCGCTCCGGCGGTCAGGGGCAGCAGCACCGCGTAGGGCGCCCAGGTGCGGGCGCCGGGGGCGCCCAGGCCGATCTCGGCGGCCAGCAGGGCCGCCGCGCCGAGCAGCAGCGGCCAGGACCACCACGGCACGGTCAGCCGCTCGGAGTACTCCGGGGCGTGGGCGGGTGGACCGGTCACGGCCTTGAGGGTAGCCCGTACGGCGCACAGGATGGCCGGTGCCAGCCACCGGGCAGGCCGCCGCGGGCTCCGCCGAGCGGGGATGCAGGATGAGGGGGTACGCGAATGGAGGCTGTCGTGAGCGATCTGCCCGTGCTGGTGCGCCGGCTCGACCCGGATCTCCCGTTGCCCGCGTACGCCCATCCGGGCGATGCCGGCGCTGACCTGGTGGCCGCGGAGGATGTCGAGATCCCGCCGGGCGAGCGGGTCCTGGTCGGCACCGGTGTGGCCATCGCGCTGCCCGAGGGGTACGTGGGACTGGTGCACCCGCGTTCCGGCCTTGCCGCGCGGCTCGGGGTGACCGTGCTCAACGCGCCGGGCACGGTGGACGCCGGCTACCGGGGCGAGATCAAGGTGAACCTGGTCAACCACGACCGGGCCAGCACCGCGAAGATCTCCCGCGGCGACCGGATCGCCCAGCTTGTGGTGCAGCGCGTCGAACGGGCACACTTCCACGTCGTTGACCAGCTGCCCGACTCCACCCGGGGTGCCGGCGGGCACGGGTCCACCGGCGGGCACGCGGGCCTGCTCGGGGAGGCGCGGGCGGTGAGCCCGGACAGCCGGGGGACGGGAACGTCGGAGCGCGGTTAGGACGGCACGGTGGGACGGAAGGTGGACCGGTGAAGTTCTTCCGGGGCCGCGGCGGCGGGCGGCGTGGCCGCGACGAGGCGGCCGAGCAGCCGCACGAGGCTGAGGAGCTCGAGGAGTTCGGGGACGACCAGGAGGACGAACCCGAGGCCGGCCGGGTCGGCGCGCACGCCAAGGGCCCGTACGACATCACCGAGGCGCCGCGGGGGGTGCAGCGGCTGGACCTGGGCAGCCTGCAGATTCCCGCGGTGGACGGCGTCGAGATCCGGGTGCAGGCCGACCCCGACGGCACGATCCAGCAGGTGGTGCTGGTGCACGGGGAGAGCGCGCTGCAGCTGGGGGTCTTCGCCGCGCCACGCAGCGAGGGCATCTGGGACGAGGTGCGCGACGAGATCCGCCAGTCGCTGATCGCCGACGGCGCCAAGCCGTCGGAGCTGCCCGGGGAGTACGGCCAGGAGCTGCTGGCCCGGGTGCGGACCCCGGACGGGGGGACCGACCTGCGCTTCGTCGGCATAGACGGGCCGCGCTGGATGGTGCGCGGGGTCTTCCAGGGCCGGGCGGCGGTGGATCCGAGCGCCGCCGGCCCGCTGCTGGAGTGCCTGCACGGGCTGGTGGTCGACCGCGGGCCGGAGGCCAAGCCGGTGCGCGAGCCGCTGCGGCTGCGGCTGCCGCGGGAGATGGCCGAGCAGGCGCAGCGGATGGGCCCGAACGGGGTGGCCCCCGGGGGCGGCCCGGTGCCGCCGGCCCGCCCGGGGGGCGGTCCGGCCAGACCGGCGCCACGCCGCCGCAGCCCGTGATCGCCGGCGGCCACCCTGCCGGCATACGCTTGGCAGACGGACCGCACCTGGTCCGGGCGCGGCTCGTCGAGAGAAGTGGACGGAAGGTCATGACGACCGGCGAGCGCTCGGCGGTAGAGCCGGCGGCGGGGGGCGACGGCGCCCTGCGCCGGCTGGTTCGGCGGTGGCTGGCGAGCGAAGCCGAACTCGACGCGGAGGAGCTGCGGCGCGACAGCGCCGAGCACGGGTGTACGCCGTGCCGGCAGGTGGAGCGCGGCCAGCTGGTGTCGCTGTCCGGCCGGCTGCGCACGGTGTGCTACACGCCGCGGACCAACCTGCCGACGCTGGAAGCCGACCTGTACGACGGCACCGACGTGGTCACCCTGGTCTGGCTGGGGCGCCGGCACATCGCCGGCATCGAGCCAGGCCGGCAGCTGACCGTCCGTGGCCGGGTCGCCCTGCGGGATGACCGCAAAGTCATCTACAACCCGTACTACGAACTGGAGGCACCGCGCTGACCGGTGGCGGCGGTTACTGTAGGGCGATGGCGATCCAGGAGGACCCGACCAAGGCGGTCGATGCCGAAGCGGTCGGGCAGGTGCTCGGTCCGGAGGTGGACAAGCTGGTGGCCGAGGCCGCCAGCGTCGTCGACGCCGAGCGGCAGGCGGTGGCTGAGGGCCCGGCGCTGGCCGAGGGGCACGCCGTGGCCGAGGGGCGCTCCGAGGCTGAGGGGCAGGCCGTGGCCGAGGAGGATGCGGCGCCCGGGTCCGAGCGGATGCCCAGCTTCTCCGAGCAGGTCGCCGAGCAGCTCGGCGGCTGGCGCGGGCTGGTCGAGTCGAGCATCCCGGTCGCCGTCTTCGTCCTGGTCAACGTCGTCGCCACGCTGAACGTCGGGCTGATCGCCTCGACCGGGGTCGCGGTCGCGATCGCGGTCTGGCGGCTCAGCCGCCGCCAGCCGATCCGGCACGCGGTCAACGGCCTGGTCGGCATCGGTATCGGCGCGATCATCGCCTGGCGGACCGGTGAGGAGAAGGACTTCTACCTGCCCGGAATCCTGTACGGCCTGGCGTACGGTGCCGCCCTGCTCGGCTCGGTCGCGCTGCGCCTGCCCCTGGTCGGCTGGATCTGGTCGGTGCTGGCGGCTGGCGGCAGCAGCGCGTGGCGGCAGGATCCTCGGCTGATGCGGACGTTCGGCTGGCTGACCGTGCTGTGGGGCGTGGTCTGGATCGCGAAGGTGGGCGTGCAGGCCGTGCTCTACCTGGCCGACCAGGCGACCGCGCTGGGCGTGGCCCGGCTGCTGCTGGGCTACCCGCCGTACGCGGCGCTGCTCGCCATCACGGTGTGGACGGTGCGCCGGGTGAACCGCGGCCGCCCACCGGCCGCCACCCGCGCGTCGGCCTAGACGAGTAGTTCCGATGCCAGGGGTCGATGTCTGGGCATGAAGGGAGGGTGTCCAAGATCGTGTTGTGACGCAAGATTTGGACACCCTCTTGA
>JADGHA010000555.1 GCA_019689695.1 Micromonosporaceae bacterium
CCACCCACCTTCGCAACCCGCCCGGGTGCCCGTCCGCCCGACTTCGTACCCCGCCCGTTGTCGGTGACCTCGACCCGCACCTCGCCGGGGGCGCGGTCGATGTGGACGGTCACCGCGGTGGCATCCGAGTGCCGGGCCACGTTGGTCAGGGATTCCTGGACGATCCGGTACGCGGCGAGGTCGATCTCGGTCGGCAGCGGGCCGGGCTCGCCGCTGGTACGCACCTGCACGGTGAGCCCCGCCGCCTCGGCGGACTCGATGAGCTCGCCGATGCGGTCCAGGCCCGCGGCCGGCGCGACCGGCGCCGCGTCATCGGCCGCCCGCAGCATGCCCAGTGTGCTGCGCAGGTCACGCAGGGCCTGGCGGCTGGATTCCTTGATCGCGCCGAGCGCCGCCTGCGCCTGGGCCGGGTCCTTGCGGATGCGGTGCAGCGCCGCTGACGCCTGGACGTTCATCAGTGAGATGTGGTGGCCGACCACGTCGTGCACCTCCCGGGCGATGCGCAGCCGCTCCTCGGTCGCCGCCCGGTGCTGCACCTGCTCGGCGTGCAGCCGCCGGCTGTGCCGCGCCCAGCCGAGCGCCACGGTGGCCACCAGCCAGCCACTGAACATGACCAGGGCGACGGCGTTGACGTCGCGGTTGCCGGCCAGCGTCCCGCCGCCGACCGCCAGCAGGGACGCCGCCGCGACGACCGCGGCCGCGCGCAGCCGGCCCTGCGCCGCCACCGTGTACAGCGCCACGACCAGGGCGATGATCAGCGGCCCGTCGTGGACCGTGACCACGTAGTAGGCGACCGTGGCGGCGAGCACGACCGCGGCGACCGCCACCGGGTGCCGGCGACGCAGGTACAGCGCGCCGCTGGCGACCGCGATGAGCGCCCAGCTGACGGCGGTGGCCGGCCAGGGCTCGGCGTGTTCGGCGAAGATCCACCAGATGCCGCCGAGGAACGCCACGGCGAAGACGAGCCCGGCCAGCGCGGCGTCCCCGGCCCGCCCGACCGGCAGCCGCAAACCGGACACACCACCAGAAACCACGGGCTCAATCCTATGTGCGGCCGCGCCCGCCACCGTCCGCCCGGTGGCGGAACCTGGGCCGGTGCCGGGCACAACCGGGGCAGTACGCGGGCTGGCTGGGCCTGCAACCACCGGGTTAGTGCGGCGATTTACATCGACGCAGTTGTGTGCTTCCATGGGAAAGCGCTTGCCGGACGACGCGGGAACCACCGGCCCGCCGCGACACCGCCTGGGCAGCGGGTGTACGTGCCCGGCCGTCCACCGCTCGTTAGGGAGAACACCATGCTCCACAGACGGCGCCGGATGGCGCTATGCACCTCCGCCGCGGCCGTGGCAGCGCTCGCGGTGACCGGCGTGGTCGTCACCGCCGGCTCGGCCCAGGCCGCGGTCGGCTGCCGGGTCGGCTACGCGGTCACCGCGCAGTGGCCCGGCGGCTTCACCGCCAACGTCACCCTCACCAACCTCGGCGATCCGCTCACCTCCTGGACAGTTACCTGGACATTCGGCGCCGGCCAGACGGTCAGCCAGGCGTGGAACGCCGCGATCACGCAGAGCGGCTCCTCGGTGCGCGCGGCCAACGTCAGCTACAACGGCAACCTGGCCACCAACGCCTCGACCTCGTTCGGCTTCAACGGCACCTGGAACAACAGCAGCAACCCGGCGCCGACCGGCTTCGCGGTCAACGGCGTGGCCTGCGCCGGTGGCGTCACCCCGACCACGCCGGGCACCAGCCCGACCACCAGCCGGCCGCCGACGAGCTCGCCGCCGACCGGTGGCTGGCCCACCCCCACCGGACAGGTCTCGGTGAACGGCACCATCTCGGTCTCCGGCACCTTCGACGGCGGGATGCGCCGCTACTGCTGCATCGGCGACGGCAGCCAGGAAGAGGACCAGGACCCGATGTTCCAGCTCGCCTCCGGCGCCACGCTGCAGAACGTCATCATCGGCGCGCCGGCCGGCGACGGCGTCCACTGCTCCGGCCCCTGCACCCTGCGCAACGTCTGGTGGGAGGACGTGGGCGAGGACGCGGCCACGTTCCGCGGCTCGGGTTCGCCGGCTTTCCTGGTCGACGGCGGTGGCGCGCGTTCCGCCAGCGACAAGATCTTCCAGCACAACGGGCCCGGCACACTGACCATCCAGAACTTCCAGGCCACGAACTTCGGGACCTTCTACCGCTCCTGCGGGAACTGCTCCACGCAGCACCAGCGCAACGTGGTCATCCGCAACGTCACGCTCACCCGGCCCGGCAACACCGTGGCCGGCATCAACATCAACTACGGCGACACCGCCCGGTTCAGCGGCATCACCATCGTCAACGATCCGAACCGCAGCATGGTGATCTGCCGCAAGTACATCGGCAACGACGACGGCGACGAGCCGACGCAGGTCGGCACCGGCGCGGACGGCACCAACTGCATCTACTCCACATCGGACATCACGTACCGGTGATGTCCGCCGGGCGCGCGCGCTGCGGGTCGCGCGCGCCCCGCCCGCTCCCCCGGGTCGGCCCCCCGCGGCCCGGCCCCCCCCGCCGC
>JADGHA010000556.1 GCA_019689695.1 Micromonosporaceae bacterium
GTGCCCCGCGACATCGACCTCGACCTGCGCCGGGACATCGACCTGCAGCGCAGCCGGCTGCTGCACCGGCTGGGGCTGCTCGGCGTGGACTGGGGCGTGGGGCTGCCCGGCCGGCGGGGCAAGGGCACGTTCCGGGAGCCGTGGCGGCTGGCCTGGCAGCCGGAGTTCGCGGTGGACCTGGTGGAGGCGAGCGCGTACGGCACGACCGTGCAGGAGGCCGCCACCGCCCGGGTCGCCGAGCAGGCCGCCCAGGCGGGGACCCTGGCCGACGTCACCGGGCTGGTGGAGCGCTGCCTGCTGGCCGAGCTGCCGGACGCGTTGCCGGCGGTGCTGCGGGCGCTGGACGACCGGATGGCCCGCGACCACGACGTGGTGCACCTGATGGACGCCCTGCCGCCGCTGGCCCGCACCCTGCGCTACGGCGACGTGCGCGGCACCGACCTGCCCGCCCTGCGGGGCGTCACCGACAGTCTGGTCACCCGGATCTGCGTCGGCCTGCCCGCCGCGGTCACCGGACTGGGCGACGCGGCCGCCGCCGAGATGCGCGACCGGATCGACGCGGTGCACGCCGCCGTGGGGCTTCTGGACGAGCCGCCGGAGTCCGGGGCGCGGCACGATGCGCCGGACGCCGACGGGCAGCGGGGGCGCGAGCTGACCGCCCGCTGGCACGACGTCCTGCTGGCACTGTCGACAAGGGACGACATTGCCGGCCTGCTCGCCGGACGCGTCAACCGGCTGGTGCTGGACGCCGGGTTGGTCGGCACCGAGGAGGCCGGCCGCCGGATGGCCCTGGTGCTGACCACCGGGGTACCGGTGGCCCGGGCGGCCGCCTGGATCGAGGGGTTTCTCGCCGGCGACGGGCTGCTGCTGGTGCACGACGAGCGGCTGCTGCGGCTGGTGGACGGGTGGCTCACCGGCATCCCGCCGGACGCCTTCGTGGAGGTGCTGCCGCTGCTGCGCCGCACCTTCAGCGAGTACCCGGCCCCGCAGCGCCGGCAGATCGGGGAACGGGCGGTCCGGCTGGCGGCGGCCGGCGACCGGGGCGGGGGGCCCCCCCCCCCCCCCGCGGGGGGGCGCGGGGCGGGGCGGCTGGCGGCGGCCGGCGACCGGGGCGCCGTCCCCGCCGACGACGGCGTGGACGGCGAGCGGGCCGGGCTGGTGATGCCCACGCTCGCCGCCCTGCTCGGCCGGAGCGCGGCATGAGCGACGAGCGGGCCCGCCGGTGGCGGCTGGCGCTGGGCGGGGCGCCGGAGGGCGAGGGTACCGGCTTCCAGCTCGGCGCCGGTGACGCGGCAATCGATGCGGCGCTGGCCGCGCTGTACGACTCCGACCGGGATCCGGCAGCCGGCGAGCGCGGCGGCCGCGGCGGTGGGCTCAACGCCTCCGCGCCCCGGGTGGCCCGCTGGCTCGGCGACATCCGCAAGCTTTTCCCGTCCACCGTGGTGCAGGTGATGCAGGCCGACGCGATCGAGCGGCTCGACCTGTCCCGGCTGCTGCTCGAGCCGGAGATGCTCGAGGCGGTGGAGCCGGACATCCATCTGGTCGGCACGCTGCTGAGCCTCAACCGGGTCATGCCCGAACGCAGCAAGCGCGCCGCCCGGATGGTGGTGGCGAAGGTGGTCGACGACCTGGAGCGGCGGGTGGCGCAGCGCACCCGCAGCGCGGTGACCGGCGCAATCAACCGGGCCGCCCGGGTGAACCGGCCCCGCCGGGCCGACATCGACTGGGGGCGCACCATCCGCGCCAACCTGCGCCACTACCGGCCGGAGCTGGGCACCGTGGTGCCGGAGCGGTTGATCGGGTACGGCCGGCGAGCCACCGCGGTGCAGCGGGACGTGGTGCTGCTGGTCGACCAGTCCGGGTCGATGGCGGCCTCGGTGGTCTACGCCAGCGTCTTCGCCGCGGTTCTCGCGTCGCTGCGCACCCTGCGGACCAGCCTGGTGGTCTTCGACACCGCGGTGGCCGACCTGACCGACAAGCTCGCCGATCCGGTGGACGTGCTGTTCGGCACGCAGCTCGGCGGCGGCACGGACATCAACCGCGCGCTCGCCTACGCCCAGGGCCTGGTCACCCGCCCGCGCGACACGATCGTGGTCCTGATCAGCGACCTCTACGAGGGAGGCGTCCGGGACGAGATGCTGCGCCGGGTCTCCGCGATGACAGCCTCCGGCGTCCAGGTCATCGTGCTGCTGGCGCTGTCCGACGACGGCGCCCCGGACTACGACCGGGACAACGCTGCGGCGCTGGCGGCGCTGGGCGTGCCGGCCTTCGCCTGCACGCCGGACCTGTTCGCGGATTTGATGGCCGCCGCGATCGAGCGCCGCGACCTGCGCGAGGTGGTCGAGCGGGCCACCGGCCACGGGTGAGATCAGTCGCGTTCGGCGGCGGCCATCACCGAGAAGTCCTCCTCGCCGCGGCCGGAGCGCACCACGTTGGTCAGCGTGTCGAAGGCGACGCTCAACGCGGGCAGCGGGTCGTTGCTGGTGTGCAGCATCAGCCGGGCGTCCTTGTGCAGCAGGCTGGCCGAGAACTGGGTGTCGGTGAAA
>JADGHA010000557.1 GCA_019689695.1 Micromonosporaceae bacterium
CCGGGCGGACCCGGCTCGACGCGACCGGGGCGGGCCGCCGGCGGCCGGCCGGCCCGGACCGCACCGCGCTGTGGGCCCGCCTGCCGTGGGAGGCGATCGTGACCCGGTCGGTGCCCGGCACGCTCGCCGGCGACGTCACGGTCCGCGCCGCGGAGCTGCTCGCCGAACTGGAGCGCGGCGGGACCGGCCTGCCGGCGCGGCGCGACGAGCTGTGGCGCTGGCCGCTGCCGCCGGCGCGGGTTCAGGTGCTCGAGCAGATTCCGGCCGCGGTCGTCCGGCAGATCGGCACCGCCGCCGAGGGGACGGTGCGCACCGCGGCCCGCACCGGCGCCGGCGGCGAGCCGGTCGGCGAACGCGCGGTCCGTGACGCGCTGCTCGACCACATCGCCATCCGGGTCACCCCCGATCCGCCCAGCGACTCCGGACGCAAGACACAGGCTGGTGGGCAAGGCAGCGGGCGGGACGCTCTGGCTGGTGGCGAAGGCAGCGGGCGGGACGCGCCGGCGGATGGGGAGGGCACCGTCGACGTGCCGCAACGGCTGGTCCAAGCGGTGGTCAGGATGGGTTTCCTCGGCCGCGACCCGGCCGCCGGGCAGGTGCGGGTGCTACGCGCCGGCGCCTGGGTCGGGCTCGCAGCGCCGTACGGGACCGCTTGGCTGCCGCCAGCCGGCGGGCTGATTCTGCCGCGCAGGCTCTAGTACTACGAACGACCGATCAGTTATGGTCCAAACGGTCCGGTACGGCCGGACGGGGGATGTCCTGGACTGACCTTCCGGGTACGGTCGTGAACCGGGTCCGACGCAGGGTAGGCGTTCAGTTTCGCTGGGGAGCGAGGTGCGGTAGCGATGCCATGGTGGTCGTGGCGCCCGGGGCAGGCCGGGGGCGGTGACGCGAAAACACTGGACGGTTCGGAGAAGGTCGTCCGGTACGGCCCGCACCCACCGCGCAAGCCGGAGTCGACCACCACGGCGCCGGACGGCAGCGCGGATCCGTACGGGGCCCGCGTGGCACCGGTGACGCTGTCCCGCATCGGCGAGGCGCTGGACCTGCTCGACGTGCGCTACCTCTCCGACGGCGAGGGCAGCCTGCTGGCCATGTGGGAGCGGCACGCCGTGCTGTTCACCCTGGAGGGCCCGGACGACGAGATCCTGGTGATCCGTGCCCGCCCGCACGCCACCGTCCCGCCGGACTGGGCCGACCGGGCCTACCGGGTGGTGAACGAGTGGAACCACACCCGCCGGTTCTGCAAGGCGTATGTGGGTGACCCGACCGAACGCGGCCAACTGCCGATCTACGCCGAGATGCAGATCCCACTCTCCGCCGGCTCGCACGACGCGCTGCTGGTCGAGTTGCTCGACTGCGGCGCGGCGGTGGCCACCTCGTTCGTCGAGTGGCTGCACGACGAGGGCGCCCTGCTGTAGCGGCTCGCGGCAGCGAAGCCGGCGAGGCTGCTGGACCTCGCTGGTATCGGGCTAGCTGGGCAGGGTCGGCAGCCCTTCCCGCTCGGGCGTGTTGACCAAGAAGTGCGCCGAACGCTCCAGGTAGTCCCAGAGCGTCGATTCCTGTTCGGGCGGCAGCCGCAGGCCTTCCAGGGCGCGCCGCATGTGCCGCAACCAGGCGTCCCGCTCCGCCGGACCGATGCGGAACGGCGCGTGACGCATGCGCAGCCGCGGGTGGCCGCGCAGGGCGGAGTACGTGTGCGGGCCACCCCAGTACTGCATCAGGAAGAGCGTCAACCGTTCGGCGGCGGGGCCCAGATCCTCCTCAGGGTAGAGCGGGCGTAGCAGCGGGTCTTCCGCCACGCCCGCGTAGAAGTCGCTGACCAGCTTGCGGAAGGTGGGCTCTCCGCCGACCGCCTGGTAGAAGTTGGCCTCGGTCTCACCACCAGCGTTCGCGTCGCGCGCGGTGTCTTCGCTCACCGCTCTATCGTGCCAGCCGTCAGGCGGGCGCCGCGTTCGCGTCCGCCGTGCCGTCGTCAGCGGTGGGACCGCCGCCCGCCGGGCCGGTGGCAGCGACCCGGTCGCGAGGTGCCGGGGCGGCACGGCCCGGGCCGGTGGCGGCGACCCGGTCGCGGGGTGCCGGGGCGGCGCGGCCCGAGCCGGTGGCGGCCGCAGGGGTCAGGCCTTTCGCGTTCGCCTCGGCCGCCGCCGCGACCGCTGCCCGCATCACCGCCGGTCGCGGCCACCCCAGGCCCGCCAGCGTCAGGAGCACGACGCCGGCGGCGCTCCACACCCCGACCACCAGGTACAGCGGGAACACGTCGGCCAGCAGGCCGGTGAGCACGACGGCCAGCCCTTGGATCACCTGCATACCACTCTGCATCACGCCGAAGGCGCGGGCGCGGTAGCCGTTCGGCAGCACCTGGACGAACAGGGCGTTCGCCGCGGGCAGCATGCCGCCCACGAAGAAGCCGCAGGCGGCGGCCATCAGCGTCACGCCGGCGACCGGAGGGTTGGTCACCGACGCCACCAGCGACGCCGGGGCGAGCACCGCGAACACCCGGATCAGCTGGCGCCGGGTGTCCGGCTGCAC
>JADGHA010000558.1 GCA_019689695.1 Micromonosporaceae bacterium
AACGACCCGGGGGGGGGGCGGGCGTGGCATTCTCGATGCCGTGACCCCGCGGATCACGTGCCGCGTGCTGGTCGGGCGGGAGACCGAGCTGGGCCAGCTGCGCGATGCGCTCAAGCGCGCCCGCGCGGACGAGCCGCGCACGGTGCTGGTCGGCGGCGAGGCCGGGGTCGGCAAGACCCGCCTGGTGGAGGAGTTCGGCCGCATCGCCGAGGGCGAGGCCGCGCGGGTGCTCGTCGGGCACTGCGTCGAGCTGGGCGAGGACGGGCTGCCATTCGCGCCGTTCGCGGCGATCCTGCGCGAGCTGCTGCGCGCCTCAGGAGCGGCCGTGTTCAGCGGGTACGAGCAGGAGCTGGCCCGCCTGCTGCCCGAGCTGGAGCCCGCGGGCCCCGCGCCGGCGCTCAGCGACAGCCGGGGTCATCTCTTCGAGGCGGTCTCCGCGCTGGTCGAGCGGGCGGCCGCCGAGGGCCCGTTGGTCCTGGTCGTGGAGGACCTGCACTGGGCGGACCGGTCCACCCGGGACCTGATCCGGTTCCTGGTCCGGTCGGTACGCCGGGCGGGTGCCCTGCTGGTCGGCACCTATCGCTCCGACGAACTGCACCGCGGTCATCCGCTGCGGGCGTTCCTGGCCGAGCTGGACCGGGTCCGCTCGGTGGAGCGGCTGGAGCTGGACCGCCTGGACCGGGACGGGACGGCCCAGATCCTCGGCCATTTGCTCGGCCACGAAGCGCCAGCGTCGCTGGTGGAGGACATCCATGCCCGGGCCCAGGGGAACCCGTTCTTCATCGAAGAGCTGGCCAGCTGCGCCGACCGGCCCGGGTGCGGCCTTCCGGACAACGTGCGCGACCTGCTGCTGGCCCGGGTCGACCAGCTCGCCGAGCCAGCGCAGCGGGTGCTGCGGATCGCTGCCGCGGGCGGCAACCCGATCGGGCACCGGCTGCTCGCCGAGGTGGCCGGCGTGCCCGAGGTCGAGCTGGAGGCGGCGCTGCGCGCCGCGGTCGCGGCCCAGCTGCTGGTCCCGGACGCGCGCGGCGAGGCGTACGAGTTCCGGCACGCGCTGGTGCGCGAGGCGGTCCACGACGACCTGCTGCCAGGCGAGCACACCCGGCTGCACGCCCGGTACGCGGCCGCGATCGAGGCGCGGCCGGAGCTGGTCGGCGCGGAGCGGGCGCCGGCCAAGATCGCCCACCACTGGTACCAGGCACACGACCATCCCCGGGCGCTCACCGCGGCGCTGCGCGCGGCTGCCGCCGCGCAGCAGCGGTACGCGTACGCCGAGCAGAGCCAGCTGCTGGACCGCGTGCTCGCGCTGTGGGACCAGGTGCCCGACGCCGCTGACCGGGCCGGCATGTCTCACCTGGACGTGCTGTTGGCGGCGCTGGACGCCGCGGTCGACGCCGGCAACCTCGCACAGGCCCTCGGGCTGAACAAGACGGCGCTGGCCGAGATCGACCCCGAGGCGCACCCGCAGCTGGCCACCCGGCTGCTCCTGCGCCAGGCGAAGCTGCTCGTCCAGCTCGGCAAGAACGACGGCCGGGCGGCCCTGCGGCGCGCCCACGAACTGTCCACACTGGTCAGTGATGGCGCGAAGCGGGCCGAGCTGATGGCCAAAATCGCGGCCCAGGTCGCCCAGACCGACCGGGAGACGGGCGCGCGGCTCGCCCAGGAGGCGGCCGAGCTGGCGTGCCGGATCGGCGACCCGGCGGCGGAGCGGTGCGCGGCGATCACCACCGCGTACAGCGACGCCAAGCTCATCTCCGCCGAGCGGGGGCTGGCCGGGCTGGCCCGGGCGGAGGAGATCGCGCGTGCCACCGGGGACCGGCAGAGCCAGCTGTGCATCCTGATCAACATGTCCGACCTGCGGTACGAGGTGGGCGACTACGCCGGATCAGCACAGATCGCCGAGAGCGGCCTGGCCGATGCCCGGCGGCTGGGCCTGGCCCGGACCAACGGGGTCTTCCTGCTGGGCAACCTGGCCGAGGCGCTGGTGGCGCTGGGCCGCTTCGACGAGGCCGAGGTCCGGTGCGCGGAGGCCGCCCGGCTCGACCCGCCCGGTACCTACGCGCTGCTGTGGCTGGTGCAGCGGGCCCAGGTGCGGCTCGCCCGCGGCGTCCCCGACCAGACGGTGTCCCGGGCACTGGCCTTCCTGGCCAAGCCCTACCTGAAACCAGCCTTCCGGCTGCCACTGCAGGAGATCCGGATCCACGCCGCGCTCGCGGCCGGCGATCTGGACACCGCCGTGAAGGCCGCCACCGCCGCAGTCCAGCAGCCGCAGCTGGCGGACGAGTCGAGGTACGGCTGGCCGCTGCTCGCCGCCGCAGCCAGGGCCGCGGTCTCGGCCGGCGACCCGCGGCTGCACGAGCTGGTGCGCGCCGCCGCCGGCCCGATGCCCGCGCCCTACCCGGCGCAGCGGGCGTACGCGGCACAGGTGGCCGCCGAGCTCGCGGCCCGGCCGTACCCCGCGTGGCGGGAAGCGGTCGCCGCCTGGCGGGCCGACGGCCAGCCGTACCCGCTGGCCCGCGCCCT
>JADGHA010000559.1 GCA_019689695.1 Micromonosporaceae bacterium
GCGCATCTCGGACGCCGCCCGGCAGCCGGCCGGGGCCGCCGCCGGACCGGTGGGCCCGGGCAGCGGGTCGCCGCCGGTGCGGTTATACAACGCGCCGACGGAGGTGCTGCGCTGATGAACGCACCGCTGCGCCGCGCGGGCGTGGTCGTCATGGTCCTGTTCGGCCTGCTCTTCGTCAACCTCAACTGGGTGCAGGCGTACAAGGCCGACGACTACCGCAACAGCGACTACAACCGGCGGGTCCAGCTCGCCGAGTACGAGCGGCAGCGGGGCGTCATCCAGACCCTGGGCGGCAAGGTGCTGGCCACCAGCAAGGAGACCGACGACGAGCTGAGGTTCCTGCGCACCTACCCGGCCGGCGAGGCGTACACGCCGGTGGTCGGCTACAAGCCGGTCAACCTCGCCGAGACCGGCATCGAGCGGGCGGAGAACGACTACCTCGCCGGGACCAGCGACCAGTTGTTCGCCGACCGGATCCGGGACATGTTCACCGGCAAGGAGACCTCTGGCGGCAACGTGATCCTGACGCTGTCCGCCCGGGCCCAGGAGACCGCGTTCAAGGAGCTGCAGGACAACCGGGTCGGCGCGCGGAAGGGGGCGGCGGTCGCGCTCGACCCGACCAGCGGCGCGGTCCAGGCCCTGGTCTCCATGCCTTCCTTCGATGCCAACCCGCTGACCAGCCATGACACCGACGCGGCGCAGGCGGCGTACGACAAGCTCAACGCGGACAAGGACAAGCCGCTGCTGAACCGGGCAGTGTCCGAGACGTACCCGCCCGGGTCGACGTTCAAGGTGATCGACTCCGCCGCCGCGCTGGAGAACGGCCTGGAGCCGGACAGCGTCGTGCAGGGTGGCTCGTCCTACCTGCCGCCGCAGGCGGGCCAGCCGATCCACAACGCGCCGGGCGTCGTCTGCCCCAGCACGCTCACCCTCAAGCAGGCCCTGACCGTCTCCTGCAACACGGCCTTCTCCCGGCTCTGCGTGGACAAGCTCAACGCCGACAAGATCAAGTCGGAGGCGCGGCAGTTCGGCTTCGAGGAGGACGACCTGTCGGTCGGCCGGCTGGACGGCGAGGGCATTCCGGTGGCGGCCAGCCACACCGGGGACATGCTGCGGCCCGACGGCCAGCAGGACCCGGCGCTGCTGGCCCAGTCCTGTATCGGGCAGAGCGACGTCCGGATGACACCGCTGCAGGGCGCCCTGATCGCCGCCACGGTTGCCAACAACGGCCGGCAGATGCGGCCGTACCTGGTCCAGCAGCTCAAGGGTCCGGACCTGACCACGGTCCACTACACCGCCCAGCCGCGTCCGCAGCAGCAGCCGATCAGCGAAGACACCGCCGGCAAGCTGCGGGACATGATGGAGAGCGTGGTCCGCAACGGCACCGGCCGGCGGGCGCAGATCTCCGGATACACCGTCGGCGGCAAGACCGGAACGGCGGAGAACGGGGACAACCCGGACCACGGCTGGTTCATCGGGTTCGTCCTGAAGGACGGGAAGCCCATCACCGCCGTCTGCGTCTTCCTCGAACATGCCGGCAGCGGCGGCAGCAGCGAGGCGGCCCGCATCGCCGGCCAGGTGATGCGGGCGGTCATCGCCGACCGGGGAGGCGACTGATGCTCGGCCCGGGTGTCCAGCTCAGCGGCCGGTACCGGCTGGAGGAGCGCATCGGCGGCGGCGGGATGGGCGACGTCTGGCGAGGCACCGACGAGGTGCTCGGGCGGACCGTGGCGGTCAAGGTACTGCTGCCCGCGCTGCTGGATGAGCCGGGCTTCGCCGAACGGTTCCGCGGCGAGGCGCGGACCATGGCCAGCATCAACCACCCGGGCGTGGTCGACGTGTACGACTACGGCACCGACGACGGCACCGCGTACCTGGTCATGGAGTACGTGGAGGGCGATGCGCTGGCCACGACGCTCGGCCGGGTCGGCCGGCTCACCCCGGGCCGGACCATGGCCCTGGTGGCCCAGGCGGCGGACGCGCTGCACGCCGCACACGAGAAGGGCATCGTGCACCGCGACGTGAAGCCGGGGAACCTGCTGGTCCGGCCGAACGGCACCCTGGTGCTCACCGACTTCGGCATCGCCCGCTCGGCGCAGGTCGGCCAGCTCACCGCGGCCGGGACGGTGCTCGGCACCGCCTCGTACGTCTCGCCGGAGCAGGCCGCGGGCGGGGTCGCCACGCCCGCGTCCGACGTGTACGCGTTGGGGGTGGTCGCCTACCAGTGCCTGGCCGGGCGCCGGCCGTTCGAGGGCGACACCCCGTTCGAGATCGCCATGAAGCACGTCCGGGAGGCGCCGCCGCCGCTGCCCGCCGACACGCCGGCCAACGTCCGGGCCATCGTCGAGCGGGCGATGGCGAAGGACCCGCCCGCCCGCTGGGCGAGCGCCGCGCAGCTGGCCGCGGTCGCCCGCCAGGCCGCGGCGAGTCTCGGAGCGCTCACGGCGCCCGCTGCGGCGACGGCCGCGGCCCCCGCGGCCCCCGGGCGCGCCCGCGGGCCGGGGCCGCCCCGCCCG
>JADGHA010000040.1 GCA_019689695.1 Micromonosporaceae bacterium
ACGCGCAGCCAGGGGGGGGGGGGGGGGGCCGGGGTGACCCGGGCGAGCGCGTCTTCGGCCCGCCCCAGCGCGCGCTGGGCCATGCCCAGCTCGCCCCGGTACGCGTGGCCGAGCGCCACCCGGGCGTGGAACAGGGCGCTCACCCGCGGGTTGGTCCGCGCCGCCGCGGAGACCGTGCCGCTCTTGGACATGACGTGGGCGTACGCGTGGTCGCCCGCCTCCCGGCACCGCATCACCGAGATGTTGGTGACCTTCGCCTGCAGCATCGGGTCCTGCGCGGTGTGCGCCGCGTGCAGCGCCCGGTCCAGATGGCTGGCCGCCTCGTCCAGCTCCAGCGCGTCCACGCAGGCCCACCCGGCGGCCGCCAGGTACTCGCCGGCCAGCCCGTACAGGGCGCGCTCCACCCGGTCTGAGGTGTCGAACCGGCGGATGGCGTCCAGCACCCGCTCGGCCTGCCGCAGGCAGACCGGCGCCATCGCGACGCCACCCAGCCGCTGGTCGATGTCGACCAGCTCGGCCAGCGGCGCGCGCAGCCGCGCCACGTCGGTCATGCCGATCCGGCCCTGCTCCGGCAGGGCCGGCACTGCGATGCTGATGGTCGCCCCGGCGGCGATGCCCAGCACTTCCCGTCGCTCCATTGTCGCCTCCCGCGTCGCTGCGCCCGGGGCCGGACCCGCGTTATCCCCGCCGGGCCCGGTGCAGCGCCGCGGCGCGACGACCGAGGACCGGCCGCGCGGAACGAAGCCGAGCTCCAGGATGGACTGACCCAGGACCTGCTCCAGCGCGCGTCGGTTGACCGGCCATGGCCACCGGATCGTCCCGTCCAGCAGGAGTCGGACGTACCGATCGGTGGCCTTGCCACGCTTACCGGTCTCCTGCTCCACCGCGTCGTTGAGCAAGTAGGACAGTTCCTTCTCGGTGAGGCCCAGCTCGGCGATCCGGGCGGCAAGGGGAGCGTTGCGGGTATGAGCCATCGGCGTCCTCCTGTTCGAATGGTACATAGTTATGTACCTACGTCAACCTCGACCGCGCAACCCTTGCGGCCGCACGCTGAGCGGCCGGGCCCGCTGCCGCACCGACCGCACAGACCACACCGCAGCGTGAATGCGCGATCGGCGTGTTCGCCGGGCGGACGCGGGGTACTGATGCGAGGTGACGTTCCGAGCGGAAGAGAACTTCTCCGCACCGCCCGAAGTGGTGTTCAACGTGGTGACCGACCCGGAGCGGCTGGCCCGCTGGCTGCCTGAGCAACTCCGGGTGGCCGACACCGGCCAGCGCTGCCTGCGGGTGGCGTGGAACGACCCGCCGGTGCGGGACGGCCCGTCCGCGGAGAGTCCGGAGTACCGGCTGGTGGTGCTGCCGGAGCACCTGCGGGTGGAGTGGCGGCCGAGCGGGCCGGACGGCTGGGCCGGCTTCCTCCAGGTGCGCCAGGTCGCGACGGGGGGCGCCCAGGCCGAGGTGTGCGTCCAGCCGTGCGGAGAGGCGGCGGACGACCGGGTATCCGAGCGCATCCGGCGGCTGCTCGAGGAGACGCTCGCCAACCTGCGCACCGAGGTTGCCGACAACCTCACCGCGGGCTAGCTCAATGCCGTCCAGCCACCGCGAAGGAAGCTTGAGAAGCTACTGCCCGGGGGAGCTGAGAATGCCCGGGGAGCTTGGGAAGTGGGCACCGGGGGACCGCCCCCAATGCGCGCGGAACCGGACCCCCAACAAGCTCCGCCGACTCCCGGTCCACCCGGTGCGCCACGACGGGTGGTACTAACCCGTACGCGAGCCAATAAACATCCCCCTCCCGGGATCTAGGGGAGTTTGTTGGGCTTTCCGGTGGGAAGTGCACCTGCGGTACCGAGAAAACGCGAACCGAGGGGGTCGGGGTGGATAGGCGGATTCGCGGCGACACCGCGCTGGGCAGCGGGCAGCGCCAGGGCGCGCCGCCCCCGGAACGGCTGCTCCGCCCGGACAGTCGCGAGCTGCTGCTGCTTCAGGCCACGGCTCGCGTGCTGGCTGACGCCAACACCAACAGCGCCCCGGTCGACCACGTCCCGTACCGGCCGCTCAGCCCGGACCAGGTGGACACTGTGGACCCTGAGGCGGTGGCCGAGTGGATGGTCGCCCAGTACCCGCGCCGCAGCTACCCCGGTGTGGTCGTGGGGTCGGCGCACGGGGCCGCCGCGCACCTGGCCGCCGTGCTCGGCGTCCCCTGGCTGCCCGCCGCGTTCGAGATCGCCGTGGAGTGGCCGGGCGGCGCGACCGACGACCCGCCGGCGGCCGCCGAGTTCGGTGTCCGGCAGGCCGGCAGGATCCTCGCCGCCGACACCGGAGTCTGCGTGCGCCAGGTGCACGACCCGGTCGGCCGGGGCGCGCTCGGCGCTCCCGAGCTGCAGCCCATCGGCTCCACCGTCTCGCTGTTCGTGCGCTGGCAGCGGCTGCCGTCCGCGTACCGCCGGTTCCTCACCGCCCACCTGGCACCCGGGGCGGACGTGCTGTTGGTGCGGGACGCCCGCACCTGGCCGGTGGTCTCCGCGCTGGGCGGGCGGTACACGTTCCAGCTGGGCAGCCGGGCCAGCGGCCTGCCGCCGGCCGAGGGCACCGAGGAACTGCCGCATGAGCACCAGGCGTACGCCGAGTACGGGGTGGAGTCCAGCTTCTCCGACGGCCTGCGCTCCTGGACCGGGCGGACCGGGCATCGGCTGCGGCAGGTGGTGTTCAACTGTGCCGCTGCGCTGTCCGGCTCCGTGGCCGACGTCTACCGCCACTGGCTGCGCAGTGCCGGCCGGTGCGCGGACCGGCTGGCGGTCGAGTGCGGCCGGCTGCTGGACCCGCGGCAGGTGCTGCGCGCGGGGCTGGTGCCGTACTGGTGCGAGAACGCGCTGGAGAGCAGCGTGACCGGCGTCGAGTGGTGGCTGGCCGGCAGCGCCCCGTTCACGTCGGTGCAGGTGCTCGCCGAGCCGCCCGGGGTGGCCCTGCCCGCGGTGGCCAGCCTGCGGCAGTGGCGGGCCGTGGCGTCCTTCGGCACCCGGCTGCGCGTCCTGGACGACACCTGCGCGCGGGTCTACCCGTATGGACCGGTCCCGCCTCGCCACGCGACGAACGTGCTGCGCCCGAAGCGCTACGGCGGGCGGCCGCCCGCGCCGCTGGGCATCCAGGAGGCGCTGCGGCAGCTGTACGACGACAGCGGAGTGGCGGGGTTCATGGTCTGCTGACCGGCGGCGGGCGGGGTTCGCGGTCTGCTGACTGGCAGCGTGAGGTGTTACCCTCCGGCGCGTGCGGGCGTTTCTGGTCACCCAACCCGGTGAGTACGCGCTGACTGAGCTGCCGGATCCGGCGCCAGGCCCGGGGGAGGTGCTGGTGGCGCCGGCCGCGGTGGGCATCTGCGGCTCCGACCTGGAGCTGCTGGACGGCCGCCGTCCGGCCGAGTACGTGCGCTACCCGGTCGTGCCCGGTCACGAGTGGTCCGGCCGGGTGGTGAGCGTCGGGGCGGGGGTGACCGGCCTGGAGCCGGGCCAGCCGGTGGTGGCGGAAGGAGTGCGGGCCTGCGGCGTCTGCGCCCGCTGCCGGGAGGGCAGGTCCAATCTCTGCGCCGGCACGTACGCGGAGACCGGCTTCACCCATCCCGGCGCGCTGGCCGATCGGGTCGTCGTGCCGGCCCGGCTGGTCCACCCGCTGCCGGCGGACCGGCCGGTGGAGCCGGCCGCCCTGCTGGAGCCGGCCGGCTGCGTGGCCAGCGGCCTGCTGGAGCTGGGGCCGCCGCCCGCGGGCGCCCGGATCGCGGTCGTCGGCGACGGGCCGTTGGGGTTGCTGGCGGTGCTGCTGGCCCGCCTGAGCGCTCCCCGCGAGCTGATCCTCATCGGACACCGTGCGGAGCGGGTGCGCTTCGGGAGACAGTGCGGCGCGACCGACGTGCTGACGTCTGCGGACGGTGCCGAGCTGGCCCCCTTGCAGGGCTCATGTGACCTGGTCATCGAGGCGACGAACCGGGCCGAGGGAGCGGTCGCCGCGGCCGGCCTGGCCCGCCGGGGAGGCAGCGTGCTGCTGCTGGGCATCTCCGGCGCCGGGCGCCCCGCGCTCGACCCGGACGTGATCACTCTCGGACAGCTGCGCGTCCAGGGCGTGTTCGCCTCGTCCCCCGCGGCGTGGCGCTGGATGGTCTCGCTCTACGGGTCCGGCCAGTTCGACCCGTCGCCGCTGGTCACCCACCGGTTCCCGCTGGCGGAGACAACCGCCGCGCTGGACGTGCTCGCCGACCGCTCCTCCGGCGCGCTCAAGGTCCTGGTCACCCCCGGCTGACCGGGCCCGGGTCAGCTCGGCTGGCGGTTGCGGCGCGCGGCGCGGTACTCGGCGACGACCAGGTCGGTCAGCTCCTCGGCCGACGTCTCCGAGGTCCGCTTGTCCAGCGTGATCTCACCGTGCTGCAGCAGGTTCACCCGGTCGCAGACCGGCAGCACCTGTGCGTAGTTGTGCGCGATGATGATGATCGAGACGTCGCCGCGTCGCTTCAGGTCGCTGACCAGGTCCAGGATCAGCGCACCCTCCTTGGCGCCCATCGCCGCCAGCGGCTCGTCCAGCAGCAGGATCTTGGCGTCGGAGTAGACCGAGCGGGCCACCGCGATCGCCTGCCGCTGCCCGCCGGAGAGCTTGGCCACCTCCACCGTCACATCGGGGATGTTCACCCCCATGTCCGCCAGGTGCGCCTTGGCCTGGCGCCGCATGACCCGGTTGTTCAGCAGCGGCCAGCGCACCACCTCGCGGTTGAGGAACATGTTGTGGTACACGGACAGCTCGTTGATCAGCGCCAGGTCCTGGTAGACGGTGTCGATGCCGAGCGAGCGGGCGTGGTCGACGCTGCGCAGCGTCACCTCCTCGCCATTGACGAAGATCCGGCCGGCGTCCGGCTTGTGGAAGCCACAGAGGATCTTGATCAGAGTCGACTTGCCCGCGCCGTTGTCCCCGATCAGCCCGAGTACCTCGCCCTTGCCCAGTCGCAGGTTGACGTCGCGCAGCGCGGTCAGCGCGCCGAACCGCTTGGCTATGTGCTCGGCCCGCAGCGCATCGACGCCGTTCGGCGCCACGCCGCCGCTGGCCGGCGCGGCCGAAACGGGCGAGGTGGTTGGCGTGTCCGTCATCAGGTCCTCCCGGCGCGACGCAGCCGTGACAGGTACTGGTTGGCGACCATCGAGACCACGATGGCGATCCCGGTGATCAGGAAGATGGTGTTCTGGTCGAACTGCATCAGGTTGAAGCCGTTCTGCAGCTCGGCCAGGACCAGGGCGCCGAGCAGCGCGCCGATGACCGTGCCGGAGCCGCCGGCCAGCGCGGTACCGCCGATCACCGCGGCGGCGATGGCGTTGAAGATCAGGCTGGTGCCGCCGCCGATGTTCGGGTCGATCGTGTTGATCCGGAACGCTTCCAGCAGGCCGGCGAAGCCGCCCAGGGTACTGGCGATCATGAAGTTGCCGATCTTGATACGGCTGGCCCTGATGCCCGCCTCGGTGGCGCCCACGGGGTTGCCGCCGACCGAGATGGTGTGCAGCCCCCAGCGGGTCTGGGTGAGCACGACGTGGAAGAGCGCCACGATGATCAACGCCCAGATGAGCCCGGACCACTCGCCCTGCCCGAGCCACTTCTGAAACCCGCCCTTCGCTTCCTCCGGGATGGGCGACGGGTAGGCGTGCGAGATGATCAGCATGATGCCGCGGATGGCGAAGAAGGTGCCCAGCGTGGCCACGAACGAGGGCACCCCGAAGTAGGTGCGGACGAAGCCGTTGACGAAGCCGAAGCCGGCCGCAATGACCAGCGACAGGATCAGCGACAGGATCACCGGGATCCCGTAGTCGTGGACCCCGAAGTAGAACAGGAACGGCACCAGGGCGGCGACGACACCGGCGGACAGGTCGATCTCGCCGTTGATCAGCAGGAGCACGATGCCGACCGCGACGATGGCGGTCGGCGCCGTCGCCTGGGCGATGTTGACCAGGTTGCTGTGCTCGAAGAAGACGTCCGGTCGCTGGGTGTAGAAGTACAGCATCAGCGCGACAGCAACCAGCAGGACGCTCGCCTCGCGCCGCTGCAGGAACCAGTCACCGGCGCTGCGCACCGGCCGCAGGCCCGCACGCCACCCCGGTGACGCCGCCGGCGCTGGCGGACCGGGGCTGGCGCCCGTCTCGGTCGTCACCTGAACCGCGTCGCTCACGACTGGATCACCTCCGCCAACCCGCCGGGTCGTTTCGGGCAATGGTCTCCGGGAGACGGGCCGGCCGCAATGCTCCGGCCGGCCCGTCGTCCATCCGCCGCGTCACTGGTGCGCGATCGGCCCCGACCGCGACACCAGCTTCTTGTCCGGGGTCGAGCCCTCGTACCGGGTCTGAGTGCTCTGGTACGGGTCGACGTTGTCCTTGGTCACGAACGACAGGCCGGTGTTGGTCTGCACCGGCGTGACCAGGCCACCGGAGAGCTTGAACAGGTAGAGCGCGAGCACCGGCAGGAAGCCCTGCAGGTACGGCTGCTGGTCGATGGTGAAGTCCAGGCTGCCCTCCTTGATCCCGGTGAGCGTCTCCGGGGTCAGGTCGAAGCCGCCGGCCACCTTCAGCTTGCCGCCGCTGCGCAGGTTGTACTTCTTGACCACCTGGCCGACCGACTGGGTGTCGCCCGCGTCCACCGCCAGGATGCCGGCCAGGTCCCGGTGGCTGTTGACGTACGCGTCGATGATGGACAGCGCCTTCGGCACGTCAGCGTCCGCGGCCTGCGAGCGGAAGTTGATCGGCTTGCCGGAGTCCTTGATGGCCTGCTGGGCGCCGTCGATGCGGGGCTGGATGTTCAGCGCGCCCGGGGTGGCGATGAACGCCACCACGTCACCGCCGTCTATCATGGACGCCGCGCGCTTGCCCAGCTCGTACCCGGACTCGTACAGGCCCTGCCCGATGTACGCCAGTCGGTTGGTGCCCGGGTCGTCCCTGGCCCCGTCGGCGTTGTAGGAGACCACCGGGATCCCGGCGTCCAGCGCCTGGTCGACCGGGGCGCGGAAGGCGTCCTTGTCCACCACGGCCACCGCGATCCCGTCCGCCTTGCTGCTGATCGCGGTGTTCATCGCGTTGACCATCTCACTCACCGTCGAGTTGGCCGACCCGGTCCACTGGTAGCTGACGCCGAGCAGCTTGCACGCGTCCTCCGCCCCGTACTGGGTGGGTACGAAGAACGGGTTGGTGGTCACGTGGTTGACGAAGACGAACTTCCAGTTCGGCGTCTTGGGGAAGTTGCCGACTGCCCCGCTGTCGGAGCTGGAGCTGTTGTCGTCGTCGTTGCCCCCGCAGGCGGACAGCAGCGCGGTGGCCGCCAGCGAGGCGCTGGCGAGGCCGGAGCCGGTGAGCAGCCGGCGTCGGGTGACCGGGTTGAGGTCGAGGGTCTCGACGGCCTCCTCGACCTTCGGATGAACCTTGTACTTCCTCATCGTTGACCTCCGTTACCGGCCCCCGCGAGTGACGCCACCGCCCCCCGGCCCGCGGCCGGGGGACGGCGACGCTGCGTGTGCCGGCGCTCAGTGTGTGGTAGAGAACTGATAGATGGTAGTCGTTTGGTAGACCTGGCCCGGACGCAACACGGTGGAGGGGAAGTTCGGGTGGTTCGGCGAATCCGGGAAGTGCTGCGTCTCCAGCGCGAACCCGTCGCCCTGACGGTACATCTTGCCACTGGTCCCGACGAGCGTCGCGTCCAAGAAGTTACCGGAGTAGAACTGGATGCCCGGCTCCTCCGTGTAGATGGACAGCACGCGGCCGCTGCGGGCCTCGGTCACCCGGGCGGCCAGCTCCAGCTTGTGCGCGGTCTTGCGGTTGAGGACGAAGTTGTGGTCGTACCCGTGGCCGAAGATCAGCTGCTGGTGGCTCTCGCGGATCCGCTTGCCGATCGCGGTCGGCTTGGTGAAGTCGAACGGAGTGCCCGCGACCGGGTCGATGGCACCGGTGGGGATGAGCGTGGAGTCCACCGGTGTGTACCGCTTGGCGTTCAGGTAGAGCAGGTGGTCGTTGATGTCGCCGGTGCCTTCGCCGGCGAGGTTCCAGTACGCGTGGTTGGTGAGGTTGACGACCGTGGCCTTGTCGGTGGTCGCCCGGTAGTCGATGCGGATGCCGTTGCTGGCGGTCAGCGTGTAGGTCACCTCGGCGGTCAGCGTGCCCGGGTAGCCCTGGTCGCCGTCCGGGCTGACCAGCCGTAGCTTCACGCCGACGGTGTCCCGCCCGTGCACCGGCGTGGCGTCCCAGACGTGCTTGTCGAAACCGACCGTGCCGCCGTGCAGGCTGTTCGGATCGTTGTTGATGGGCAGCTGGTAGGTGACGCCGTCCAGTGTGAACCGTCCATTGGCGATCCGGTTGCCGTACCGGCCGATGAGCGCGCCGAAGTACGGGCTGTTGTTGGCGACGTAGTCGTCGAGGTTGTCGAAGCCGAGGGTGACGTTGGCGGGGTGACCCCGCCGGTCCGGCACCTCGACGGTCTGGATGATCCCGCCGTAGGTGATGATCCGCACGCGCATGCCGTGACCGTTGGTGAGCGTGTAGCGGTACACAGTGGTCCCGTCGGCGAGGTGTCCGAAGACGTCCCGGTCGATTCGCGCGGCGCCCTTGGCGCTGGATGCCGAGGCGTGGAGGGTGCCGGCGGTGACCACGAGTAGCGCCACGACGCCGAGCCGGCCGAGAACGGCGGCGGCTCGGGACTTCAGGAGTGGGTGCAACGCTCCTCCCCTTTCCGTGTGCCGTGTGGCGGTGAAGAACGGAGCTGTGGAGCTGTGCGGCCGCTGGTCCGTAGCCGGATGGTGCGGTGTTCGAAATCTCGAACGATGTCCGGCTGTGCGTCACCACGACGCTAGGGCACCCGATGAACCCGTGTCAATAAGGCGTCAGGACCGTACGCCGCGATCGCCCAACCGGCGGGAGAGGGTGGCCGCGCCCCGCCGGACCAGCTCGGTCCACTCCGCGCGCCGCTGGTCGGTCCACCGCATGGTGGGCACCGAGATGCTCATGCCCGCGATCATCTGCCCGCTGGCGTCGTACACCCCCGCTGCCACGCAGCGGACCGCCTCGTTGGACTCGCAGTCGTCGTACGCCACGCCGGCCTCGCGTACCTCAGCCAGCACCTCGGCCAGCCGGGCGGGCGAGGTGATGCTGGCCGCCGTCATCGCCGGCAGCGCCCGGCCGGGCGGGTAGCGCGCCTCGAACGCCTCCGGCGGCAGGGCGGAGAGCAGCACCTTGCCCACCGCCGTGCAGTGCGCGGGCAGCCGCCGCCCGACCGCGGAGACCATCCGCACCGGGTGGGTACTGTCCACCTTGGCCACATACACCACGTCCGACCCGTCCAGCAGCGCCACGTGCACCGTCTCGCCGCAGGCCGCGGCGATCTCCGCGGCCACCTCCTGTGCCTCCCGGGTGAAGTCCAGCCGGTCGGCGAAGTGCCCGCCCAGCTGGAACAGCCGGATGCCCAGGCGGTACCGGGTCGGGGCACCGGCCTCCGCGGTCAGGTAGTCCCGGTCGACCAGGGTGTTGACCAGCTCGTGCACGGTCGTGCGGGGCAGCCCGAGGCGCGCGGTGATCTCCGGTGCGGAGAGCGTGTCGTCGGTCAGGAACAGCTCGAGGATGTCCAGCGCCCGGCTCACCGCCGGGACGGCTCGGGCCATCGGTACTCCCTGGATCAGCTTCGCCGGCCGCGGCCGGTGGCATTGACGACCGGGAGCCGCGGCCGATAGCGTGCAATGCACGAGTTCTCGGATGATGTTCGAAATATCGTACTACTCCGACGGGGCCTGGGGGAAGCATGTCCTCAGCAGACGCCACCACGAGCGGTGAGCTGCTCGCCCGGCTCGGCTTGCCGCCGGGGGACGCGCACGACATGCCGGCGTCGGCCGGGCGCTTCCCGGACGGCGCCCAGTTCCGGGTGGAGATCCCCAGCGTCGAGGGGCCGGGCAGCCTGGCCGCGGTGCTGGCCGAGGCGCAGCGCCTCGAGGTGCCGGTCAGCCGGGTCTCCCAGGGCACCGGCGTGGGGCTGCTCACCGACGCCGAGATCACCGAGATGGTCGACCTGGCGGCCGGCGCCGGGGTCGAGCTGAGCCTGTTCGCCCGGCCGTGCGCGGGCTGGGACACCTCCGCCACCACCATGGCGCCGGCCGGCGGGGGCCTGGCCCCGACCGCACGCGGCCAGGATCAGCTCGCCGCAGTGGTGGACGAGATCCGCCGCGCCGCCGAGCTCGGCGTGCGGAGCGTGCTCGTCGCCGACGTCGGCGTGCTCGCGGTCTTCGGCCGGCTGCGCGCCGCCGGCGCCCTGCCCGCCGACATGCAGGCGAAGGTCTCGGTGATGCTGCCGATCGCGAACCCGGCCACCGCCCAGGTGATCGCCGGCCTCGGCGCCGACACCCTCAACCTGCCGACCGACCTGACCCTGGCCCAGATCGCCGCGATCCGTGCCGTGGTCGCCCAGCCGCTGGACATCTACGTGGAGTCGCCGGACAACCTGGGCGGCTTCGTCCGCCACTACGAACTGCCGCGCCTGGTGGAGCTGGCCGCCCCGGTGTACGCCAAGTTCGGCCTGCGCAACGCCCCCGACATCTACCCGTCGGGCAGCCACCTGGACGCCACGTCGGTGGCGCTGTCCAAGGAGCGGGTGCGCCGGGCCCGGCTCGGGCTGGACCTGCTGGCGCGCGCGGGCTCCACCGCGGTCTGCTCGCCACCCGGGGCGAAGGGCCTGGCCATCCCGGTGCGCCCCTGAACGTGCTGGGCGCGCTGCTCGGTCCGCACCTGCTGTGGCGGCCGGGCGGCTGATGAATGCGTCCACTTTGACTATTCACAACGGCAGGACGGTGCGAGCGAACGCCAGGCGTGGCCGGCTGGCACGACGTCGCGGGCCAGCCCGGCGGGCGGAAGTCGGCGTAGGCGGCTTGCCCGGCAGTGCGGGAGGATGGGAGCCATGTCGTACGACCAAGGACACAACCCGAGGACCGGGCAACCGGTCGGCGAGCCGGTGCCGCACACCGACGGCGCCGGGCTCGACCAGATCTGCCGGGCCGCCGCGGCGGCCGCCCCGCCGCTCGCCGCGCCCGCGCCGCCCGCCCGCGCCGCCGTGCTGCGCGCCGGCGCGGCGGCGCTGCGCGCGGAACAGGACGCGCTGGTCTCGCTGGCTGACGAGGAGACCGCGCTGGGCACCGCGCGGCTGCGGAGCGAGGTGGTGCGCACCTGCGTGCAGCTGGAGATGTTCGCCGACGCGGTGCTGGAAGGGTCGATCTTCGAGGTGGTGATCGACCTGCCGGACCCGGACGCGCAGCCGGCCCCCCGACCGGACCTGCGCCGGATGCTCGTGCCGCTCGGCCCGGTCGCGGTCTTCTCCGCCAGCAACTTCCCGTTCGCCTTCTCGGTGGCCGGTGGGGACACCGCCAGCGCGCTGGCGGCGGGCTGCCCGGTCGTGGTCAAGGCGCACCCCAGCCACCCCGGGCTGTCCCAGCTGACCGGGCGTGTGGTGGCCGGCGCGCTGGCCAAGGCCGGCGCCCCGGAGGGCGTCTTCGCGGTCGTCTACGGCACCGACGCCGGGCGCGCCCTGGTCCAGCATCCGGCGATCACCGCGGCCGGGTTCACCGGCTCGCTGCAGGGCGGCCGGGCCCTGTTCGACCTGGCCAACTCGCGGCCCGACCCGATCCCGTTCTACGGCGAGCTGGGTGCGCTGAACCCGATCGTGGTGAGCCAGGGCGCGCTGGCCCAGCGGGCCGACGAGATCGTCTCCGGCTTCGTCGGGTCGTACACGCTGGGCAGCGGGCAGTTCTGCACCAAGCCGGGGCTGCTGTTCCTCCCGTCCGCGCACGGGCTGGACGGCCGGCTCGCCGACGCGGTCGCCGCGTGCTCGGTCGGGCCCCTGCTCAACGCCCGCATCCAGGAGGCGTTCCAGCGCACCACGGCCAGCTTTGCCCGCGTCCAGGGGGTACGCCAGGTCGTCCCGGCCGCCGCGGCCAAGCCGGACTCCGCGGGGTACGGCGTGGCCCCGGCGCTGCTCGCGGTGCCCGCCGACCAGCTGGTGGCCCACCCGGAACTGTTGGAGGAGGCGTTCGGGCCGGCATCGCTGCTCGTCGAGTACGCGTCCACAGAGGAGCTGCTGGCCGCGCTGGAACGGGTGCCGGGCAGCCTCGCCGCCGGCCTGCACGTGGACCCGGCCACCGAGCCGGAGTTGACGGCGACCCTGCTGGAGCGGCTCAGCGCGCGGGCCGGCCGGGTGGTGTTCGGCGGTTGGCCGACCGGGGTCGCGGTCACCTGGGCGATGCACCACGGCGGGCCGTGGCCGGCGACCACCGATCCGCTGCACACGTCGGTGGGCGTCACCGCGGTACGCCGGTTCCAGCGGCCGGTGGTCTACCAGAACGTCCCGGAGTACGCGCTACCACCCGCACTCCAGGACGCCAACCCGCTGGGCATCCCACGCCGGGTCAACGGGCGGGTGACATCCGCTCCGATCACCTCCTGATCGGTCCGAGGCCGGCATTGTCCGGGAATATGCAGGTCTGGCGATCTCCCTGGCCCGGACTTTCCCGGAAGATGCCGGCTGCTGGTATGAAGGTCGAATGACTGACGAGGTCGTCGACCTGTGCCGGGACCTGATCCGGATCGACACCACCAACACCGGCGACAACGCCACCAGCGCGGGGGAGCGGGCCGCGGCCGAGTACGTCGCGGAGAAGCTCGCCGAGGTCGGTCTCGACCCGCAGCTGCGCGAGTCGGCGCCGGGCCGGGCCAGCGTGGTGGCCCGGGTGCCGGGCACCGACCCGAGCCGCAACGCGCTGCTCGTGCATGGCCACCTCGACGTGGTGCCGGCGGTGCCGGACGAGTGGACCGTGCACCCGTTCTCCGGAGAGCTGCGCGACGGCTACCTGTGGGGGCGTGGCGCGGTGGACATGAAGGACTTCGACGCGATGGTGCTCGCCGTGGTACGGCAGTGGCAGCGCACCGGCGTGCGTCCCGCGCGGGACCTGGTGCTCGCGTTCACCGCTGACGAGGAGGCCGGCAGCGAGTACGGCGCGCGGTTCCTGGTCGAGCGGCACCCGGAGCTGCTGGACGGGTGCACCGAGGCGATCGGAGAGGTCGGCGGCTACTCGTTCACGGTCAGCGACGACCTGCGGCTGTACCTGATCCAGACCGCCGAGAAGGGGATGAGCTGGCTGCGGCTGCACGCGCGGGGGCGCCCGGGGCACGGCTCGATGCTGCACGACGACAACGCGGTCACCGCGCTCTGCGAGGCGGTCGCCCGGCTGGGCCGGCACCGGTTCCCGGTCGAGGTCACGCCGACGGTGCGGGCCTTCCTGGAGCAGCTGTCGGAGGCGCTGGGCATCCCGCTGGATCCGGACGATCCGGAGCTGGCCATCGCCAAGCTGGGGCCGATCGCCAACTTCATCGGGGCGACCATCCGCAACACCGCCAACCCGACCAGGCTCGCCGCCGGGTACAAGGACAACGTCATCCCCAGCCAGGCCACCGCCACCATCGACTGCCGCACCTTGCCCGGGCACGAGGACGCGTTCGAGCAGCAGCTGCGCGAGGTGATCGGCCAGGACCTCGAGATCGAGTACATCCAGCGCCAGCCGGCGCTGGAGACGGCGTTCGACGGCCCACTGGTGGACGCGATGAGTGCCGCCCTCCGGGCGGAAGATCCCGCCGCCCGCACCGTGCCGTACATGATGTCCGGCGGCACCGACGCCAAGGCGTTCAGCAGGCTGGGCATCCGCCACTTCGGCTTCACGCCGCTGCGGCTGCCGCCCGACCTGAACTTCGCCGCGCTGTTCCACGGCATCGACGAGCGGGTACCGGTGGAGGGGCTACAGTTCGGCGTGCGCGTACTCGACCGACTGCTGCGCACCTGCTGACGCGAAGGATGAGGATGACCGAACACCGCGACCCGGCCGCCGAGCTGGATGCCGCACTGGAGCGGGTGGTCAGCGCCGCCCGGGAGCACCTCGCGGCGGTCAAGGCCGCCGAGGGCCGGGTCGACGACGACGGCGTGTGGCGCGCCTACGTCGCCCTCAACAACGCCTCCTACGAGTACGACGAGCTGCTGCTGGACGTGTTCGGCGAGGTGACGCCGTGGGACGTGGAGGCGATCGACCCGCGGGAGGCGGACCAGCGATTCGGTGCGCCGGGCGCCGAAGGCGGGCCGCCGAACGACCCGTACCCCCACGTGGTCTCGATCCGCCAGCGCCGCGACTACCGGGTGCCGAGCGTCGCCGCGCTGCTGAGGGCGGCCGAGGCGGCCCGGCGCGGCGCGGACCGCGACGCGGCGGAGGTCGTTGAGCCGGTGGAGTCGGTCGGCGAGGCCGTGCTGGAGCTGCTGCAGGCCGGCGACGGCTCGCTCGGGGCGCTGGACGTGCCGGAGCTGGAGCCCCTGGACGGGGTGGTCGCGGTGGCCGAGGTGGCCCAGCCGCTGGACCTGGAGGAGTTCGAGGAGGACGACGGCACCGGCCCGTTCCAGCTGGGCGGGGCCGACCGGCTGGTGGGCCGGCTCGACGAGCACTCGTACGCGGACCTCGACCTGTCCGACGAGGACGACCTCGACGAGGAGCTCGAGGACATCGCCGACGAGGAGGGCGACGGCGGCGGCCCCCGGGCCGGTCGCTGACCGGCGGGTCGGGCCGGCCGGCCGCATCGCCAGGGGCCGGCGGCAACGCCCGGGGATGGCCGATCGGCGGCCGCGGAGCCGGTCAGTACGACAGGCCGGGCTGCAAATCCGGCTGGCGCCTCCGGCGCAGCATCACCTGCCTTGTGCCGTCCCGGTACAACCGCACCCGGGCCAGCTCCCAACCCGCGAACTCCGCCTGGATCGCCAACTGCGCCGCGGCGGTCAACCGGTCGACGTTGGGCGGCAACCGCAGCGGCGCGTACTCGTAGTCCATGGCACACATCCTGCCCACGCGCGCTGACCGGCACCAGCCCTGTCAGCCGGCGATTTCCGGATAGCCCAGGGCGATACCCGACACATCATCCAGAGCCCGGCTAATCTCTGCGGGCAGGGTCAGCCGCTCCGCGGCCAGCGCGCCGAGCAGCTGCCCCACGGTGCGGGCGCCGACGATCGGGGCGACCACGCCCGGCCGGTCCCGCACCCAGGCCAGCGCCACCTCCACCGGGGAGACGCCCAGCCCGCTCGCCGCGGTGACCACCGCCTCGACGATGCCCGAGTAGCCCGGCTGCAGGTACGGGGCGACGAACTGGGCGAAGTGCGGCGAGGCGGCCCGCGAGTCGGCCGGGCGACCCTGCCGGTACTTGCCGGTGAGCACCCCACGGCCCAGCGGCGACCACGGCAGCACGCCCAGCCCGAGGGCGTCGCAGGCGGGCAGCACCTCCCGCTCGATGCCGCGCTCCAGCAGCGAGTACTCCACCTGGACGGCGACCAGCGGGGCGCGGCCCGGCCACGCCTGCTGCCAGGTCGCCGCGCGGGCGGTCTGCCATCCGGAGAAGTTGGACACCCCGACGTACCGGGCCCGGCCGGAGGCGACGGCCTGGTCCAGCGCAGTGAGCGTCTCCTCCAGCGGCGTGTCCGGGTCGTACCCGTGCACCTGCCAGAGGTCGACGTAGTCGGTGCCGAGCCGGCGCAGCGACCCGTCCAGGCTGCGCAACAGGTGCGCGCGCGAACCGTCGCGCCGCCGCCCGGCGCCCGGGCGCAGCCCGGCCTTGGTGGCGATGACCAGCTCGTCGCGGGAGACCAGAGAGCCCAGCAGGGAACCGATGACCGCCTCGGACTCGCCGTCGGCGTAGACGTCGGCGGTGTCGACCAGCGTGCCGCCGGCGTCCAGAAAGCTCTTCAGCTGGGCGGCCGCATCGTCCGCGGCGGTGTCCCGACCCCAGGTCATGGTGCCCAGCGCGAGCCGGGAGACCTTGAGCCCGCTGCGGCCGAGCGGTCGCTGCTGCATGGGGTGCACCTTAGTTC
>JADGHA010000560.1 GCA_019689695.1 Micromonosporaceae bacterium
CCTTTGTGCTCGCAGGGCTGGCTGACAGGTCAGGCGGTGCGGGCCCGGTTGCCGCCCGCACCGCCTACGACTGGCCGTTAGATTGTCAGCTGGGCAGGTCGGTGGCGTCCAGCGGCGCGGGAGCCTCCGCGTGCATCGGCTCCAGGGCCGGGTGCGGCGTGTCGTGGCTGTTGTCCACGTGCTGCTGGTCCACCTCGCTGTCGTCCTGGCCGACGCCGACCACCGAGTCGTGCGCGTTGACCGTGCTGGTGTTGTCGTGGCTGTCCGAGATGATGTCGTGGCTGTCGGAGTAGCCCAGGTCGTGGCCGGCCACCGCGCTGTCGTCCAGGTTGGCGTGGGAGACGTTGGTGACGTCGCCGTCGCCGAAGTTCAGCACGCCGTCCACGCCGCCGTCCACGTTGGCCGTGGTGTTGTGGTCGCCGACCACGGTGTCGCTGACCGGACCGTCGGCGATCACGCCGGTGTTCACCCCGGTGTTGATCGGCCCGATGCCGCTGCCGAACCCGCCGTCGACCGTACGCAGGCCGCCGAGGCCGACCCCGTCGATCTGCACCGCGCCGTCGCCGGTGTTCGCCTGGCCGAAGTTGTCGCCGTCGATGACCTGTGCGCCGTCGCCGGTGGCGGCGTTGACGTTGCCGGTGCCGGTGTTGGCCGCCACCGCGCCGTCGCCGGTCGCGTTGGCGTTGTCCACGTCGATGTCGCCGTGGAAGTCCCCGTCCACGTCGATGTCGGTGGAGTTGTCAATGGAGTTGTCGGTGATCTGGTTGATGATGGTGTCGTCGTCGGAGTATGCGGCGTAGGTGACGTAGTTGAGGTGCTGCACGACCTGGTCCACCGACTGGTGGCCGTGGGAGTAGCTCGGGCCGCTGCTGCCGCTGGTGTAGCTCTGCAGCGCGCTGCGGGTCTCGGTGGAGACCTGGCCCGAATTGCACACGTCGCTGACCACCTGGCGAACGTCGCAGGTGGACAGGTCGCCCTCGGTGATGCCCTGGGCCGCCAGCGTCCCGTGCGGGTCGCGGGCGAACTGCAGCGCGGAGTCCCGGTTGCCCAGGAGGTCTTGGATGAACTGCTTGAGCAGCTCCGCCACGTTGATCGTCATTTCACTGCCCCTTCGCGACTTGGCCCGACCTTCGAGCCTGAAGTCAGCGTGCGGCTGGAGACTGCCCCCTGGCATCGGGGGAACCCCCGTGCTCCAACATCACGTATAGGGGATGTGAATATCACACCTGCCGGGGGCGGAGCCGCGTGCTGTCGTACGCCCGACATTCACCGGTCGTCGAGCACCTCGCGCAGCGCGGCGACCATCTCCGCCCGGGTGGTGGCGCCCAGCTTCGCGCGGACCCGGGCCACGTGGTGCTCGACCGTCTTCGCCGAGATGAACAGCCGGGCGCCGATCTCCCGGTAGGTGGCGCCGGCGAGCACCAGCCGGGCCACCTCGACCTCGCGCTCGGACAAGCCCCCGAGCTGGGCCTCGGCCCGGCCGGGCGCGGCCGTGGGCTCCGCGCCGGCCAGCTCCCGGGCCCGTTCCAGCAGGCGCCGGGCCAGTCGCGGATCGCTGGTGCGGATCGCCGCCTGCCCGGCCAGCCGGGACGCCTCCCAGGGCAGCTCGGCGTCGGCGAGCAGGCCGGTCGCCTCGGCCACCTGGTCACCGTCCACGTCGGCGCACAGGACAGCGGCCCAGCACCGGGCAGCGGTGCACTGCGCCCGCTGGCGGGCGCCGCTGGCCCGCACGCTGGCGAGCTGTTCCGCCGCGGCGGTGACCGCCGCCGGGTCGTCACCCGCCACACCTATCTGCAGGTGGATCCAGCCGAGCGCGACCGCCCACGCGGCGGGCTGCCCGAGCGTGGCGACCACCTGCGACAGTCCATCCAGGACGGGCAGCACCCCAGCCTGCCGGCGCAGCCGGGCCGCGGCCACGGCCAGCTCCTCGACCGGCTCGATGCTGAACAGGTCCACGGCCCCCCGGGCGACCGCCTGCTCAACCCCGGTCCAGGCCTCCCGCAGGCGGGCGATGTCGCCGGAGCGCCGGGCCAGGCCCGCGGCGACCGCGGCGAGCAGCAGCCGTTCCCGGCCCGGCAGCTGGGCACCGGCCAGCCGGCGCAGCTCGGCCACGGCCGTGTCGTACCGGCCCACCCGCATCCGGACCCAGGCCAGCAGCAAGCGGTGCCGGTCGACCGCCACCGGCCCGCCCACCCCGGTGGCGAGCGCCCGGTCGAGCAGGTGCTGCGCGGTGGCGGCGTCGCCCGCGGTCACCGCCACCAACGCCGCCAGCGCGTGCGGCGTGTCGGGCAGGACGACCGCCGGCGGGACGGCCTCGACCGCCTCCGCCGCCTCGATGAACAGCGGCAGCGCCGCAACCGGATCGGTCGCGGCGATCGCCGCTTCGGCCAGCCGTAGCAGGCTCGCCGGGACGGGCCGGTCGGTCACCGCTGCGGCCGCGGCGCGCGCGGCCGCCCCGTCCGCGGCGCGGCCCAGCGCGACCAGCGCCGGCACCGCCAGC
>JADGHA010000561.1 GCA_019689695.1 Micromonosporaceae bacterium
GTCCCACTTAGCGCAAATTATTCATATTTTTTCATGAATTGTGGTTGAACTGCCGCCGAAACTTGTGCACGCGGTCCCGGGCACCGGCCGGAGGATCCGCGGGCGGCGGCGCGGAGAGCCGTGGCCGCTCGAGCCGGACCGGCCGGCGCGGCCGGTGCCGTACGTGCGGTCAAGGGAGGGCCGGCCCTCGAGATGGCTGAGGAGCGGCCGCCGGATCGTGACGGGCGGCCTCCGCAGCGCGCTCGTGGCCGAGCGGGCGGTGAGCGCCATCGCGGCGCCTGGCGAGGGGCCGGCCGGAACGTGGGTGGCCGGCCACCGATCGGGACGGGCCGGCATTCGGATCGGGAACGGCCACGACCTCAATCACCCAGGATAAGAAGCAGGCCCCGGAGCCGGGGCCGGCTCCGGGGCCTGGGAACCGCACGGGGCGGCGTCAGCCCGTCCGCACCGGTGTCTTCGGTTTCCGGTACAGCCAGGTGAGCCGCGGCTCGAGCAGCCACCGGAACAGCCGGCGGGTGATCGGCATGCACAGCAGGATGGAGAGCGCGAAGCTGGCGCTGCCGATCGCGGCCACGCCGAGCGGGCCGAACAGCCAGGGCGCGCTCAGCCAGCCCATCTCCTTCCCGATCAGCACCGGCACGCCGTGGAGCAGGTAGCAGTAGAGCGTTCGGGTGCCGAGGTCGGTGAACCACGTCTCGTGCCTGGGGACGAGCGACATCACCGCCGCCGACATGAGCAGCGCGGCGATCAGCAGGCTCATCCGGAGGGCGATGCCCTTCCACCAGACCAGGCCGAGGTCCTTGTAGCTGTACTTGTAGTAGATCGGGCCGAGCTTGACGTGGTAGTTCTTCACCAGGTAGATCGCCACGGCGGCCGCGCCGATCAGCACCAGCACCGACAGGACCTGCACCCAGCGGCGCTTGAGGAAGTCGAACCACTCCGGCTTGAACATCAGACCGATGACGAAGAACGGCATGAGCCCGAAGAACCGGTCCATGCTGAAGTCACCGGTCAGCTCTGAGAACCCGGCGAACAGGTAGACGAAGATCGCCATGGTCACCGGGAAGCGCATGCGTTTCCAGACGGGCGTGGAGAGCCGCCAGAACAGCAGCGCGATCAGATACCAGTTGAGCCAGGCCGGATCGGTGATGGTCAGGCTCCACTTCTGGCCGAGGGACCAGCGGAGCAGCGCGTAGCCGACCTCGACGATCACATAGGGGACCAGGAACGTGTCGACCAGCTTGTTGGTCTTCGCGTTCGAGTTCCAGAAGTTCCTGGACAGGTAGCCGCTGATCATGACGAACAGCGGCATGTGGAAGACGTAGATGTACAGGTAGGTCGCCCGGGCCGAGTCCGCGGCGAGGGTCGGGACCAGCGCGTGCCCGAACGGCACCAGCGTGATCAGCAGGAACTTCGCGTTGTCCAGGTACGGGTCGCGCTTCTTCGCCGCCCGCGCCTTGGGCTTCTGCTGCGCTCCGCCGGCCGGTGCGCCGGACCGCTCCCGCTTCTCCTCCCGCGGCCGATCGGCCTTGGCCGGGGGATCGGTCCTGCCGTCCGCCCACGCGGGGCGGGGCGGCGTGTGGACCGTGTCGGCCGGCCGGTCGAAGGCCGTCTCGGTCGCGGTGGCGGCTGCGCCGCTCTGCCGCGGCCGCTGCCACGGGTCCCACGCGTCCGCCGCGGGCGCGTCAGCGGCGCCCGGCTCGTCGCGGTGCCGGGACGGCTCCTGGGCCGGCCAATCGGTCCGGGTCCAGGATTCGGTGCGGTCGGGGTCCGGCCAGGAGGGCTCGGCGCGCTCGCGCTCCGCCCAGGAGCCCGTGCGCTCGGCCGCCGGGGAGGCCGGGGAGGCGTCGCGCTCGGCTCCCGGCCAGGAGGACGGCCAGGAGGAGGACTCGGTACGGCCGGGCTCCGGCCAGGGGGAGTCCGCCCACCGGGGCTCCGTCCGTCTCGGCTCGGGCCACTCCGGCCCGGCGGTGGCCGAGCCGGGGGCCTCGTGCGAGGCCGGACCGCGGAACGGGTCGTCGAAGGCGCCCGCGAATCCCGTGGCGGCCGTGGGGGCGTCCGGGCCGGCCGGCTCGTACCGGTCCCAGCCGCCGGTCGCGGACGGTTCCGGCCTGGATCTTCTGGGAGGCGCCGCGAAGTAGTCGAACCCCGACGACGGCTCCTGCGGCCGCTCGCCGGGCTCCTCTGCCGCGCGCCACCGCCGCCGACTCGGTAACGGCGGTTTGTCCTGCGCGTCGGCCGCCGGGCTCGCCGCCGAGCCGCCCACCGTCTCCTCCCCGGTGGGGTGCGCCCCTGGCGGAGACCCCGGGGGGGATGGCTGCGGAGCGGGTGCCGGCTCCGCGGTCGCGGAACGGCCCTCCGGCGATCCGGTGGCCGATGCCGGGGAGCCGCCCGTCCCGGTCGCGGACCCGTCGCCGAACGGTCCGGTCCAATCCCCGGTGATGCGGTTGATCACTCCGGTGGGCGCGTCGTCGGCGTCAGAGGCGCCCTCGG
>JADGHA010000562.1 GCA_019689695.1 Micromonosporaceae bacterium
TGCCACCCCCGTCCGCCTAGTCGTTGGGTCAGGAAAGACGCCCTCCTGACGCCAATTACTCCGGTCTCGCCTCGCCCGATTGCCCTCGCTGGCGCTCGGGCGAGCCCGGCTCCTGGTGAGGCTTGCGCTTCCTTCGCGCTCGTTCCTTGCTCGCTCCTCTGTCCAGCGCAAGCCGTCGCCGGGCTGGCGCTCGCACGGGCCTCGAGCCCTTGATGCGTGGCCTTCCGCGACGCTTGCGGAGCGGAAGCAGGATTATGGCCCTCCTCGCTCGGTCGCTGGCGCTCCCTCGCTCGTCGGTCCAGGTCCACGCGACCCGAGGCCAAATGCCCAAGAAGGACGCCTTCCTGACATCGGGCGGTGACCGGCGACGGCGCCGACACACGGCGTGCTCGGACTGCCGAGAACCGGTCAAAGTGGCACAGTGTTCGCGTGGACGTCTATCCCTGTCCCGCGTGCGGCGGCGTCGCCAAAGCGCCCACGGGCTGCCGGCGGTGCGGCCGGGCCCACGACCCGCAGGCCGAGGCGCTCGCCAAGGTGAACCGCCGCCTCGCCGGACTCGACGAGCTCGAGCGCCGCCTCGCCGGGCTGGACGAGCAGACCCGGGCGCTGGTCGCCGACCAGTCCCGCCTGGACGCCGAGCGCGCGCGGCTGCAGGCCGAGGCCGAGGCGCTCCGCACCGCCCTGCGCCGGCAGCTGGCCATCGAGGCCGGGCTGGCCACCCCGGCTCCCCGCACGCCCGACGAGGCGATCCGGTCGGAAGAGACCGTACTGCCAGCGGCGCGCGCCGAGGCGACGGTATCCGCGGCCACGGGCTCCCCCTCGGTCACGACGCCGGCCGAGGCGGACCTCCGCCCGCCCGCACCCCAGGCGCCGGCCACCGAGCTACCCGAGGCACCCGCGCCGCCCGGGTCGGGCCGGACCACGGACCCGACCGAGGCCGGTGAGAGACCGACCGAGGCCGGTGAGAGACCGACCGAGACCGGTGAGAGACCGACCGGGGCCGGCGCGGGACCGGCCAGGGGCGTGCCCCGCCAGCGAACGCGGCCGGGCCCGACGGTCGAGACGTCCCGGGGTTCGGCGCGCAACACGCTGCTCACGCTCGGCGGGGTGCTGCTAGCCATCGCCGCCGTGGTGGTGACCGGGCTGTTCTTCACCGCCGCGCCGACCGGTGGCCGGGCGGCGATCCTCGCGGTGGCGACCCTGATCGCGCTCTGTCTGCCGCTGTTGCTCGCCCGCCGCACGCTCACCGCGACCGCGGAGACGCTCGCCGGGTTCGGTCTGCTCGCGGTGCTGCTCGACGGGTACGTGGCCTACAGCTCGAACCTGCTCGGACTGGGATCGGTATCGATCACCCTGTACTCGTCCGTCCTGTGTGGAATCGTGGCCGCCGTGGCGGCGGCCTACCGCCTAGCGAGCCACCTGCGCGCCCCGCAGTACGCCGCCCTGCTCGCCGTGCAGCCCGTGCTGCCGCTGTTCGCCGCCCACCTGTCCGTGGGCCGCGACGGCATGGCGGCGGTGTTCGCCGTCGTCGCCGCGCTCAACCTCGGCTCGGTGGAGGTGCTCGGACGCGACCCGGGGCGCGTCCTGGGGGCACTGCTGCGGCGACTGTCGTCGGCCTGGTCGTCGCGGCCGCCTCTGCCGGGACTCGCCCCCGGACCCGGTGGGCAGCCGTGGCCGCTCCGGCTCCGCGAAACCGCCTGGGTCCTCTTCGGCGCCACGCTCGCCACCTCGGCCGGGCTCGCCGTCATCGGGCTGCTGAATGCCCGGACCGGCGCCGAGGCGTCGCGCTCGGCCCTGGTGCTGGTCCTGGGGGCGGCGGTCGGCGTCGCCGGTGGCCTGCTGGCTCGCCGGCCGCCCCTGGGGCAGGTCGCCGGCGGGGCCGCCACGTTCCTGACCGTGCTGGCGGTCAACCGGGTCAACGCCCTGGCCGTACCCGACTCCGCGCTCGTACTCACCGCCGCGTTCGCGGTCGCCGTCGCCCTCGGCTGCCGTGCGCTGCCCCGGCGGGCCCGGCCGGGACCGCGCTGGGGCAGCCTGGCCGGCGCCGGGTTCACCGGGGTCATCGTGGTGGCCGAGGTGGCCCGGACGACGGTCGAGATGGTCCGGGCCAGCGTGTCGCCGCGGGTCTGGGCGGCCGACGTGGCCGCGTTCGCCGAGCGGGTGCCGGCGGTCGACCCGCAGATACCGGCGACCGCCGGGCTGCTCGTGCTGCTGGCCGTAGCCGCGGTACCCCGGCCGTGGCGGCGAGACGCGTTCATCGCCGGGCTGGGCGTGCTCGCGCTGGCCGTACCGCCGTGGCTGTTCCGGTCCGGTTCCCTGGCCTGGTGGCTGGTCCCGCTGCTGGTCTGGGCCGCGGCCAGCGTGGCCATCGCCAGTGCCGTGCCGGCTCGGCGCGGGGCATCGGCGGCGATCCGGGCGGGCACGGCCGGGGTGTTGTGCCTCTTCGCCGTGGCCGTGAGCCTCGCCCGGCCCGGACTCACGGCGCTGACC
>JADGHA010000563.1 GCA_019689695.1 Micromonosporaceae bacterium
CAATGGCGGTCGGGCAGGGACCTGATAAAGGGCAGTACCATCAGTTTTTACCGGGCTGCCGCAAATTCGCACTTATGCGCTCATAGCTTGCTCATATTGTATGAGCGTGGCTTCCCCAGGTACTTTTACGCGGCCTATGATTACGGCTGTCGGCAGCGAGGACGAGCCGACGAGGCGATGAAGGAACGAAGTCTTGTATCGTCAAGCAGCCACCGCCTATCTCCACCGTCTCGAGCAGGTGTTGGCCGGCACCTTCATCGCGCCCCGGCTTGGCGACGCCGACAGGTGCGAGACCGAGTGGGTCGAGCTGGATGGGGAGCGGGTGCTGGTTGGGCGCCGGTCGGACTTCCGGATTCGGTGGATGGCCAGTCGCCTGCACCTGTTCGTGATTGCGGCCGCGCGGTCGTCGGTGTCCGGGCCGGATGTCGAGCAGTTCACCAGCGCGGCGATGGAGTACGCCCTGGCGAGATTGCGCAAGGAAGGCGTGCCGCTCGGGTGGGATCACGGTTCGGCGGTGTTCGCGACGCTCGTCGCAGATCAGGTCGACGCGTCGGCGATCGCCGCCACACAGCGGCAGCGGAATGCGATGGCATGCGTCGGACGGCCGGTGGTCGTCGATGCGGCGACCGGCCGGGCTGCGTACTACCGTGGCACGCCGGTGTTGGGGTTGATCTTCGCCGGCTTCCTGCGGCGCAAGGCGGACCGCTACTTCGCGGCGCCGAACTGAGCCGGACGGACGGTCACGGCGCGTTGGGGTTGACGGTGATGCGGTTGTCCACCGCGGTCACGCCAGGCGCCGACCAGGCGATCCGCTCGGCCTCGTCCTTCTCGGCCCAGGCCCGGACCGTACCGCGCAGGACCACCCGGTCGTGGTCCACATCGATCTCCAGCCGATCGGCGTCCGTCTCGGCGTTGCGGACCAGCGCGTCGGAGACCTTGCGGTGCAACTCCTCCGGGGAGGGTCGGTAGCGGGGCTGGACGCTGATCAGGTTCGTGACCCCGCGCACTCCGGAGAGCCGGCGCACCGCACGCTCCGCCGCCCGCTTCTGGTACTGCCACTCGACCTCGCCCAGCAGCGACACCCAGCCCCGGGAGACCGTCACGCTCACCTTCTGCCAGGGCACGAACGCGTCCCACTCCAGCGCCCGCCGGGCCGCCGCGGCGAGGTCCGGATCGTCCCGCTCGGCCGTCGCGGGCAGCCGCACCTCCAGGTCGTTGACGACCGCCCGGACCCCGCGCACCCGGTGTGCGGCGCGCTCGGCCGCCCACTTCTTGGTGTAGCTGTCCACCCAGCCGGTGAGGCTGACGACGCCGTCGGTGGCGGTGACCCCGACCTCGTTGGGCTGCACCCGGGAGTCCCACTTGAGCTCTTCCAACACGTCTGCCTGGATCTGCTCGTCGGTACGGGGCGTCATTGCGGTCATGCCGCGATCGTCGGCCGAACCGGGGTGAGCCACCATCACCCCGCCGGGGTGAATCGGCTAGATGAGGTGCAGCTCCCTGGCCCGGCGTACGGCTTCCCGGCGCCGGCTGGCGTGCAGCTTGCGGTAGATGTGCCGGACGTGGGTCTTGACCGTGTTCACGGACAGGCACAGTGAGGCGGCTATCTCCACATTGGACAACATGCTGGGCAGGTAGCGCAGCACGGCCAGCTCCCGGTCGGTCAGCGGCTCACCGGTATGCGGGCCGGGCTGGACCGGCCGGGCCGGCGGCGCCGTGCCGGTCAGCAGGCTGGCGACGAACGACGAATACGCCGTACCCGAGTCGAGGTGGTCCAGCAGCAGCTCGCGTACGCCGGACTGGTTGAACGCCCGGCGGAAGCCCTCGGGCTCGGCAAGGCGCAGCGCGCGCTCCAGCGCCTCGCGGGCCCGGTGCCCGTCGCCCAACCGCCGTGCGGCCAGCGCCTCGGTGAGCCCGGCGTCCAGCCGTAGCGACCCGGGCAGCTCGCCGGCCGCCCAGTCCGGCAGTGCCGCCAAGGCAGCGGCTGGGTCGCCGTCGCGCAGGTGTGCGCGGGCCAGGCATGCCGCGTCCGGCCGCAGCTGCAGGGCGGCTCGCGGTTGCCCGCGCCGGATGCGCAGGTCCGCCTCGGCCGAGGCGTAGCACAGCCGCACGTACGGCCAATCGCCAAGGCCCGGCTGGGCGTCGCGGAGCGTCCTTTCCGCGGCGGCGAGCTCACCGCGCTCGGCCAGCAGCCGGGCGCGGACCAGCTCGGCCCAGGCGGACAGCAGCGGGTCGGCCCGGTGAGCCGCCCGGTCCAGGCTCGCCTCCGCGGCCGCCGGCCGGTCCCGCTCGAAGTCCACAATGGCCAATGCCACGTGCGCGTAGGCATAGTGGACAGACTCGGTGCCGGTGCAGGAGGGCGTGCCGAGAGCGCCGCGGGCGGTGCGTTCGGCGGCGCACAGCTCGCCGCGCACCGCCTGGGCGAGGGCGAGCCGGCTGGCGCAGGCCAGCCGCGGGCAGGACAGGTCCGGGCGGGATGCGACGGCGGG
>JADGHA010000564.1 GCA_019689695.1 Micromonosporaceae bacterium
TGTGTAAAAGACACACGAACGGAACTCCAGCCCCACCGTGGGCTCCCCCGGTGCGCGTACGGCCAGGCCAGCACCGCGATGGATGCCCCATGCGCGCATGCCGGCGGCGACCGCCGGCAGGTCGCGCACCTCCACCCGGCGGTGTATGTGCCGGTACCCGGCCGGCAGCTGGCCGGTCTGTGTCGCGCCCACCTCGGGGTAGGTGACGGTCACGACGCCAGCAACGGGGGGAGGGCGGCCACGATCGGGGCGTCCGCCGGCAGCCAGACCACGCTGTTCAGCTCGCCGGCGGTCAGCCAGCGCAGCTCGGAGTGCTCGAGGGCGCGGGGCAGGTCGCCGTCGGCCAGGCGCGCGGCGTAGACGCGCAGCACCGCCTGGCCGTGGCCGAGCGGGACGTCACGGCCGATCCGGTCGCCCACCTCGACCCGTACGCCCAGCTCCTCGTCGCACTCCCGGATCAGTGCCTCCACCTCGGTCTCGCCCGGCTCCACCTTGCCGCCGGGGAACTCCCACTTGCCGGCCAACTCCGGGGGGTCGGCCCGCGCGCAGGCAAGTACCCGGCCGCAGGCGATGATGGCCGCGCCCACGATGATACGCAGCCGCTGGCCGGCCTGTTCGGGATGCACGGCGGAAAGCGTGCCAGATTCGCGCGGGCGGGTGTGACCGCGGTGGGAGTGCAAGACGGTGTGGCGGGTGGGAGTTCAATCGGCAATTCGGCTGTCCCATACCGCCTTAAGGCCAGTTGAAGCAGGAAGTGTGGCCGTGGACACACCGGCTGGACGACCGGCAAACTAGGGGCACCGCTCGTGACGAGATGGCGACGATTCGGCCACAAGCCTGCAACGAAGCCAGGGGAGGTGGAGCGATGGGTGCTTTCCGGAGCACAAGACCGAGTCGCGACTACCTCAGCGACGCACTCGCTCTGCTCGCTGGGTGGACCCGGGACGGCAGGACGCTCTGGCGGAGCCTGCCCCTGGACGACACGCAGCACGCGGCGCTGACCGAACGGATCAAGGTGGTGGCGGACGCGCTGCAGGTCAGCCCGCAGATCCGGCGCCAGGACGGGCACACCCAGATCAGGCTGGGCAGTCCCGACGGCAACGGCCCCACCGCAGGCGAGGTCACCCTCGCCGCACGCATCGAGGATGCCTACCGCACGGTGACCGAGCGCGCCTAGCGCGGCCCTCGCGCAACGCCCCGCCGCAGCGCCCTGCCGCAGGCGCCAACAGTTTCCCGGCGGCGGCGCCGAGCCCGGCGTCGGCCGCTCAGATCGGCACCCATTCGGTGACCACCGGCGTGGACCCCGCCGCGCTCTGCTGGCAGCGCAGGCTGACCGGCCCCGCGGACACCCGTTCGACGGTGAAGCGCCCGAGCTCGTCGACCTCGGCTGCGAGTACGCCCCGAGGATGCCGCACCTCCACCCGCGCCGGACCTGGCGGGAGCAACTGGCCGATCAACCGGCGCTGTGCACTGGTCGCGGTCGCTGACGACGCGAGCACTTCCAGCTCGACGGTGAGGTCGGTGGCGTGGAACGTGAGCAGCCGGGGTTCGCCGCCACCGCGTACCAGCGCAAGCCCCTCCCGGTCGGCGAGCGAGTCGAAGGCCAGCTCGGCGAGCTCGGCGTCCACGCCGCGCCAGGCGAAGGCCGCCTCCGCCGCGCGTACCAGCTCGTCCGGGACAGGGTCGAACCGGGCTGCGAGGCGGCGCAGCTCGTCGTCCAGTTCCTGGTCCAGGACCTGCGGGTCGTCGTTCATGGCGGGCCTCTTCCGGCGCTCGGGTTCTACTGTCATGAATGCGCCAGCCGCCCGGTGATACCGCGCCGGGCCAGCTTCTCCCGGAGCTGGCGCAGGCACCGCCCGCGGGTCGGCCCGATGCTGCCGACCGGCATGTCCAGCGCGGCCGCCACCTCCACGTAGCTCGGCGGCGGCACCGCCATGAGGACGCGCAGCAGCTGCTGACACCGGTCGGACAGCTGGTGGAACTCGGCCCACACCAGCCGTGCCCGCTGCACCTCCTGCACCTGCTGCTCCCGCTCCAGCAGCGCGCGCTCCGGCGACTGATCGTCCGCCTCGCCGATTTCGGTCAGGCTCAGCTCCCCGAGAGGTATGGTCCGGGCGCTGGCGCGGGCCACCCGCAGCGACTCACGCCGCGCGGTGGTGGCCAGCCAGGCACCGACCCGCGCCGGGTTGTCGATGCGGTCCAGGTACTCCGCCAGGCGCAGCCAGGTGGTCTGGAAGACATCGGCGGCGTCGGCGTTGCTCAGCCGGTACGCCCGGACCACCGACCAGATCAGCCCGCTGAACCGCGCCACGAGCGCCCGCCACGCCGCGGCGTCCCCGCCGGAGGCGGCCCGGACCAGCGCAGCGACCGCCTGGTCGTCGATGCCAGGGCGCTCGGCGTCGCTTGCTCCCGCACCCACGGGTCGCTCCCCCCACCCACCTGTCGGGCCCTCAAGCCAGTATATTAAACACAACAGACCCCGGCCCAA
>JADGHA010000565.1 GCA_019689695.1 Micromonosporaceae bacterium
CGCGTGCGCTGCCGGACCCGCGTGCGCTGGCGGCCCGGCCTGCCCCGGCCGTCGTTGATCACGAGATTGGCGCGCCGGATGTCCCGGCCATCGCGACCAACCTCATGATCAATCCGACTGGTCGGCGGGTTCGGTGTCGGTGGGCTGCTCCTGCTGGAGCTGGAGCAGCCTGCGCTCGGTGATGACATCCTTGATCCGGCGCCGCATCTGGCGCCGCCGCCGCACAACTTCGTCCCGCGTCATCACGATGAACCCCCGCTCGCCGGCGTGCTGTGCCCGAAGCCTCGCTCCGCGTCGACGTGAGCCGGGTCTCCCGGGTGGGACGGCGCGGACTGGCATCGGGCCGACATGGGATAAGACGCATGAGGGCGGGAAAGGTTTCCCCGGCCGGCGCGGTGAAGTGGGTGATCTTGGTTACGGTTGGTCGCATGGGGTGGAACAGCGAGCGGGGCTTGAGGCCGGAGCGGCACCGCGGCGCGGTTACGCTCCGTCGGGAGGCGATTCCACTGAGCACTGCCGACCAGCGCCTGCTCGACTCTCGCGCCCGCGCCGACTGGAAGACCAGGGACGGCTGGCGGGCGCTGCGCATCCTCTCCGAGTTCGTGGAGGGCTTCGACACCCTGGCTGACCTGCCGCCCGCGGTGAGCGTGTTCGGCTCCGCCCGGGCCAAGCCGGACAGCCAGGAGGTCGAGCTCGCCGAGCGCCTCGGCGCCGCCCTCGCCCGCGCCGGGTACGCGGTGATCACCGGTGGCGGGCCCGGCGTGATGGAGGCCGCCAACCGGGGCGCGAGCGAAGCCGGCGGGCTCTCCGTGGGGCTGGGCATCGAGCTGCCGTTCGAGCAGGGCCTCAACGACTGGGTCGACATCGGCATCGACTTCCGGTACTTCTTCGCCCGCAAGACCATGTTCGTCAAGTACGCCCAGGGCTTCGTGGTGCTGCCCGGCGGCTTCGGCACGATGGACGAGCTGTTCGAGGCGCTCACCCTGGTGCAGACGAAGAAGGTCACCCGGTTCCCGGTCGTGCTGATGGGTTCGGCATACTGGCAGGGCCTGCTGGACTGGATCCGCGACAAGATGGTTGCCGAGGGAAAGATCAGCCCGGTGGACATGGACCTGATGTGTCTCACCGACGATGTGGACGAGGCGGTGCGCCACATCGTGGAGGCCGACGCCGCGTTCACCGCGGAGCAGGAGGCGGTCGAGCAGGAGGTCGTCCGGCGGACCGCGGCTGCCCAGAAGGCGGCGCAGACGGACAAGACCGACCGATGACGTCGCTGTCCCCCGGCTCCGACCCCCGAAGCGGCGCGGCCATCTGCGTCTTCTGCGCCTCGTCCCGGATACTCGACCAGCGCTGGCTGGACCTCGCCGCGCAGGCCGGCCGCCTGCTGGCCGAGCGCGGGCACACCCTGGTCTCCGGCGGTGGCTGCGTCGGCATGATGGGTGCGGTCGCCGACGGCGCGCGGGCGGCCGGTGGCTACACCATCGGGGTGATGCCGCAGTCCCTTGTGGACTTGGAAATCGCGGACCCCTACGCGGACGAGCTGGTGGTCACCGACGGGATGGCCAGCCGGAAGAGCCTGATGATCTCCAGATCGGACGCCTTCCTCGCCCTGCCCGGTGGGCTGGGCACTTTGGACGAGCTGTTCGAGGTGTGGACGACCGGGGTGCTGGCCTTGCACCGCAAGCCGATCGTGCTGCTCAATGTGGACGGTTTCTACGACGGGCTGGTGGAGTGGCTGGGCGGCCTGGCCGCTGCCGGGTTCGTCCGGCCGGACGCGCAGGAGGTGCTCACCGTGACCGACTCGTTGCCGGCCGCGTTCGACACGATCGAGGCCAGGCTCGCCGGCCGGGCGGTCATCGGGGCGGACGGGAGCGTCCTGCCAGGCTGAACGGTTGCTGTCGTACCGCCATGGTGTGATGGCAGGCGTGAATGGCTACCGGTTGGTCCGGCCGCCCGGGGGCGCCGCCCCGACCCCGGTCGACGATCCGCTCCAGCGCCGGGTGGTCGCCCACGTCGACGGGCCGCTGCTGGTCCTCGGCGCGCCGGGCACGGGCAAGACGACCACTCTGGTCGAGGCGGTCGCCGCCCGGGTGGCCAGCGGGGTCGACCCCGAGCGCATCCTGGTGCTCGCCTTCGGGCGCCGTCCGGCGGCCGCGCTGCGCGGGCGGATCGAGGCCCGCATCGCCGGCGACATCAGCTCCGCGGTGCGCGAACCTCTGGTGCGGACCTTCCACGCGTACGCCTTCGGCCTGCTCCGCCGGGCCGCGGCGCAGCGCGGCGAGCCGCCGCCCCGGCTGCTGACCGGGCCGGAACAGGATCTGGTCATCCGGGAGCTGCTGGACGCGCCGGACGGCGCGGACCGGGTCGGCTGGCCGGCCCAGCTGCGCCCCGCGCTGCGCACCCGGGCGTTCGCCGGCCAGCTGCGCGACCTGCTGCTGCGCGCCGCCGAGCGCGGGGTCCGCGCCGGCGAGCTGGCCGAGCTGGGGC
>JADGHA010000041.1 GCA_019689695.1 Micromonosporaceae bacterium
ACGCGAAGGCGGGCGGGGAAGTCACCGCGCGGGACGCGAAGGCGGGCGGGACGGTAACCGCGCGGCGTGGTGAGTCCGGGTTCGGTATCAAGCCGGTGTACGACAGTTCGGACCTGCCGGCCGATCTCGACAGCCGGCTCGGGCGGCCTGGCCAGTACCCGTACACCCGCGGCGTATACCCGACCATGTACACGTCCCGGCCGTGGACCATGCGCCAGTACGCCGGGTTCGGCACCGCCGCCGAGTCCAACGCGCGTTACCACCAGCTGCTCGCGGCGGGCACCACCGGGCTCAGCGTCGCATTCGACCTGCCCACCCAGATGGGGTACGACTCGGACGACCCGGCCGCGCACGGCGAGGTGGGCAAGGTCGGGGTGGCCATCGACTCGGTGGACGACATGCGGCGCCTGATGCAGGGCATCCCGCTGGACCGGGTCTCCACCTCGATGACGATCAACGCGCCCGCCTCCGTGCTGCTGCTGCTCTACCAGCTGGTGGCCGAGGAGAACGGGGTGCCGGGCGGCGCGCTGAACGGCACGATCCAGAACGACATCCTCAAGGAGTACATCGCCCGCGGTACGTACATTTTCCCGCCGAAGCCCTCGCTGCGCCTGGTCGCGGACACGTTCGCGTACTGCCGGGCGGAGGTGCCGCGGTGGAACACCATCTCCATCTCCGGCTACCACATGGCCGAGGCCGGGGCGACGCCCGCGCAGGAGGTCGCGTTCACGCTCGCCAACGGCGTGGAGTACGTGCGGGCCGCGCTCGCCGCCGGTCTCAAGGTGGACGATTTCGCGCCCCGGCTGTCGTTCTTCTTCGTGGCGCGCACCACGCTGCTGGAGGAGGTGGCCAAGTTCCGGGCCGCGCGGCGCATCTGGGCCCGGCTGATGCGCGAGGAGTTCGGCGCCCAGGACCCGAAGTCGTGGATGCTGCGGTTCCACACCCAGACCGCCGGCGTCCAGCTCACCGCGCAGCAGCCCGAGGTGAACCTGGTCCGGGTGACCGTGCAGGCCCTCGCCGCCGTCCTGGGCGGCACCCAGTCGCTGCACACCAACGCGTACGACGAGGCGATCGCGCTGCCCACCGAAAAGGCGGCCCGGCTGGCCCTGCGTACCCAGCAGGTGCTCGCGCACGAGACCGACCTGACCGCGACGGTGGATCCGTTCGCCGGGTCGTACGCGGTGGAGGCGATGACCGACGAGCTGGAGGAGGCCGTGGTCAGCCTGATGGGGCGGGTCGCAGAGTACGGCTCGGCGGTGGACGCGATCGAGGCCGGCTTCCAGAAGCGGGAGATCGAGGCATCCGCGTACCGGATCGCGCAGGAGATCGACAGCGGCGAGCGGGTGGTGGTGGGGGTCAACCGGTTCACGTTGGACGCCGAGGAGCCGTACGAGCCGCTGCGGGTGGACCCGGCGATCGAGGCGGAACAGGCCGGCCGGCTGGCCGAGCTGCGGCGTTCGCGGGACGCCTCCGCCGTCCGTCGGTGCCTCGACGAGCTGCGCAAGGCGGCCGACAGTACGGACAACGTGCTCTATCCGATGCGCGAGGCGCTGCGGGCGCGAGCCACAGTTGGTGAGGTCTGCCATGCGCTGCGTGACGTCTGGGGTGTTTACCAACCGGCGGATCAGTTCTGACTACCCTCCGTTACATTCCTGCGAACTTCGAGCGGAAAATTGGCCGAAAGTTGGCCGTTTTCCAGCCGGATGGTGACCACCTGTAAGGGTTGTTCTCGCCTCTACCGGGGTAGGCGGACAGGTGTGAAAGCGCGGGTACGAGGGTGTTCCGGACCGCGACGGCCGCGCTGGTGACAACCCGGATGACTACGCGTTGTAGGGGGGTGGACCTCGTGACGACGGTCGATATTTCCGCCCGGTGCGGTGGTAGGCGTGCCTACCTGGGCATTCGTAACGCTCGGCGATCCGACTACTACGGGAAAGAGGTTGCGCACAGTCACCGGCGTGGGGCTAGGCTGTCCGAGGGCGGGCCGACGACGAATACCACCGTGCACCACCTGACCGAGATCGAGAAACGACCGTGACGAGTGCGCTGAGCTTGGCCCAGAGCGGCCCGATACCGTCGGCCTGGCCGGAGAAGCCGCCCGGGGCAGACCCGCTGCCCGGGCACCTCGACCGCTGGCTCGCCTCCCGTGGGGCGGAGCTGGTGGCCGTACGACGCCACATCCACGCGCATCCCGAGCTCTCCCACCAGGAGTTCGAGACCGCGGCCCTGGTCGCCCGCGAGCTGGCCGCGGCTGGCCTGCAGCCGCGCCTGCTGCCCAAGGGCAACGGCGTCATCTGCGACATCGGCCGGGGCGACCGGGTGGTCGCGCTGCGCGCCGACATGGACGCCCTGCCCATGCCGGACGTCAAGGACGTGCCCTACCGGTCCACAGTCGACGGCGTGGCGCACGCCTGCGGCCACGACGTGCACACCACGATCCTGCTCGGCGTCGGGCTCGCGCTGGCCCAGCTGGCCGACCGGGGTGAGCTGCCCGGCCGGGTGCGGCTGCTGTTCCAGCCGGCCGAGGAGGCGGTGCCCTCCGGCGCCCCCGAGGTGATCGCCGCCGGCGGCCTCAAGGACGTCAGCTCGATCTTCGCGCTGCACTGCGCGCCCCAGCTGCCGGCGGGCCTGGTAGGCGTGCGGTCCGGCCCGTTCACCGCCGCGGCCGACGTGGTCGAGGTCCGGCTCACCGGGCGCGGCGGGCACACCGCCCGGCCGCACCTGACCGCCGACCTGGTGCACGCGCTGGGCCGGGTGGTGGTGGACGTGCCGTCCCTGCTCGACCGCCGGGTCGACCCGCGGGCGGGCGTGTCCATGGTCTTCGGCGCGGTCCGCGCCGGTGAGGCGGCCAACGCGATCCCGATCGAGGGGTACGCCAGGGCCACCGTCCGGGTACTCAACCGGGACGCCTGGCGCGAGGCGCCGCAGCTGGTCACCCAGCTGATCCAGGACGTGGTGGCGGGCACCGGGGCCGAGGTCGAGGTCAGCTACACCCGGGGCGTGCCGCCGGTGATCAACGACCGGATGGCGACCGCCGTGATCGCCGGGGCAGCCGGCGCCGCGCTCGGGCCGGACCGGGTGGTCGAGGCCGAGATCAGCATGGGCGGCGAGGACTTCGCCTGCTACCTGGAGCACGTGCCAGGCTCGATGATCCGGCTCGGCACGGGCGTGCCCGGCTCGGACGTGCGGATGGACATCCACCAGTCCGGCTTCGACGTGGACGAGCGGGCCATCGGCTACGGGGTCCGCGTCATGGTGCACACCGCGCTGGCGGCCTTGCTGTCCGCCTGAGCCACTCCTTGGCTCCCTTGCTGTCCGTCTGAGCCACCCCTCGGCTCGCTTGCCGTCCACCTGAGCCACACGTCGGCTCCCTTGCTGTCCGCCTGGGTCACTCCTCGGCTCCCTTGCCTGGGCCGCTTGGGGCTGCCCTCATGGCCAACCCGGCGCCGAGATCCCTACGAGCCGGACGGGTAGGTCGGCAGCTCTGTGGGTGCCGGGGTGGCGGCCGGTGCGGGCGACGCTGCCGCGGCTCGGCGCCGGCGGGACCGGTACACCCACCAGGCAACACCTGCGGGTACGCCGATCACCGCGACGAAGGGCAGCAGGAACCCGAGCACGGCGAGCAGGACGCCCAGCACGCCGAGGAGGCCGTGCCATCCGGTGCGCAACCCGGCGAGGAAGCCGGCCTTGTCGCCGTCCGTCGGCTTGGCCGGTGCCGCCGCCTCCGGACCGAGCAGTATGGCGGTGATCGTGGAGAGCGTGGTCAGGTCGTCCAGCTTGCGCTTGCGGGCCTGCAATGTGGCCAGCTCCGCCTCCCGCTTGCCCAATTCCGCCTCGACCGAGACGATCTCGCTGATCGTCCGCGCCTGATTGAACAGGGCCCGGGTACGGGCCACGCTCGCCTGCTGGCTGGCGATCTTCGCATCGAGGTCGACCACCTCGTCGGTCACGTCCTGCGTGTCGATGTCGCGCGACTCCTGCCGGCCCAGCGCCGCCACCGCGTCCACGGCGCGGCTGAACCTGGCCGACGGCACCCGCAGGGTCAGCGTCGCCTGCGACCGGCGGTTGTCACTGGTGCGTTTGTCCGCACCGACGAAGCCACCGGCGGTGGTGGCGATCGCGGCGGCCTTTGCCGCGGCATCGTCCACATCGGCCACCCGCACGGTGACCGAGCCGGTGAAGATGATCGACCGGCCGTCGACCAGCTGCTGGGCGGTGGCCGCCTGGTTGCCCTGGCCGGCATCGCCCGGCGCCGCGGCATCCTTGGCCACCTCCCCTGGCTGCCGCTTGGCGGGCGCGTGGTCACCCTGACCCGCGTTCGCCGGCGCCGCCGCCCGGTCCGCGCTACCAGCCGAATGGCGGTCGCCCGCGGAGCAGCCGGCCACCGCGAGCACCGCCGCGACCAGCGCCATGCCGGTCACCGTACGCCGTCGTGTCCCGCGCATATGTCCCCCTTGTGCCGTGGTTCGACCTCAAGCGTTGGTGGGACGCTGTGCGGGTCGCCGACGGTTCCGCCGAACGGCGGCGGTAGCGTCACGATTAGACAGCGGAGTAGACACGATCGCGAAGCGGGGTGGTCCCGGTGCGGCTGACGAAGTTCTCCCACTCCTGTGTGCGGCTGGAGCGCGACGGTGCAGTGCTGGTCATCGACCCCGGCACGTTCTCCGAGCGGGCCGCGCTGGACGGAGTGGACGCGGTGCTGCTCACCCACGAGCACATCGACCACCTGGACGTCGAGGCGCTCGCCGACGCGCTGGCCAAGCGCCCGTCGGTGACCGTCTACACGCACTCCGCGGTGGTGCCGAAACTGTCCGCGCTGGCCGGCGCGGTGACCACTGTGGAGTCCGGAGAGTCGTTCACCGCGGCGGGCTTCAGCGTCCGGGCGTACGGCGGCTGGCACGCGATCATCCACCCGGATCTCCCGCCGGTGGCGAACCTCGGCTTCCTGGTCGAAGACTCGGTGTACCACCCGGGCGACTCGTTCGACGTCCCCGAGGGCGTGCAGGTGGACACCCTCTTCGTGCCGGTATCCGCGCCGTGGCTCAAGCTCGCCGAGGCGGTGGACTTCGTCCGCGCCGTCGCGCCGCGCCAGGCATACGCCATGCATGACAGCCTGCTGTCCGGGCCCGGCACCCGGGTCACCGACGCCAACATGGCCCAGCTCTGCGACTGCGAGTACGCCCGGCTGGAACCCGGCGCGGTGGTGGACCTGCCCGGCTAGGGGCGCCGCCCTGGCTAGGTGCGCCACAGTGGCTAGGTGCGCCACAGTGGCTAGGTGCGCCACCTTGGCTCGGGCCGCCACCTTGGCTCGGGGCGCCACCTTGGCGAGGCCGCCGGCCGCCGCGCTCCGATGCCGATCGTGGGGTACGGGCCAGGTATGAGTGCGTCGGCCCTGACGTCCACAGAGAAGCAGGTGTCGGCACGCACGCGGGAGAGGATCGTGTCCTGATGGCGCAGGTGCCAAACGAGTTGGCGGACCGGCTGTACGCCGCGCACCCGGAGACGTTCATCGCCGAGCGCGACAGGGCCGCCGCGGACGCCCGCCTGGCCGGCGACCGGGAGCTGGCCGCCGCGATCGGCAAGCTGCGCAAGCCGACCGTCGCCGCGTGGCTGGTGAACCTGCTCGCGCTGCGCCGGCCGGACCTGGTCGCCGAGCTGGCCGAGCTCGCCGGCCAGCTGCGCGCGGCCCAGCGCGACCTGCGCGGCGACGAGCTGCGTGAGCTGTCCGCCCAGCGGCGGGCCGTGGTCAGCGCCCTCGTGCAGCAGGCGCGCGCCGTGGCAATGGGCGAGCAGCCAGAGCTGGCCCGGGCGAAGCTCCCGCTGGCCGACGTGGAGTCCACGCTCGCCGCCGCGCTCGCCGACGAGCAGGTGGCCGAGCAGGTACGCAGCGGCCGCTTGGTGCGTACGGTCGAGTACACCGGCTTCGGCGAGGTACCGCGCCCCAGGCTGCGTCTGGTGACCGAGGGCGCCGCCGCCACCGAGGCGTCCCGGGCGCCGCGGCCCGGGGCCGAGCGGGACGAGCAGCGCCAGCGGGCCGAGGCCGAGCGGGCGGCGCGGGCCGATGCCGAGCAGGCGCTGGCCCGGGCGCGCACCGAGCACGAGGAGGCGGAGGCCCAGCTGCGGCGCGCCGCAGCGGCCGAGCAGGACGGCGCCCGGGTCCTGGCCGAGCTGGAGGACGAGCTGGCCGAGCTGCAGCGGCGGCGGGCGGCTGCCGAGGAGGAGCTGAGCCGGCGCAAGCTGGCCCGCAAGGCCGCCGAGCGGGCGGTCTCCGCGGCCCGCCGCGCTCTCGGGGAGGCGCAGGCCGCCGTCGAGTCCCTCGCCCGGCGAGGATGAGGTCGGCGGCGCGGAATGCCGGCTTTGCCGCTACTGATCGGTGGGAGCGGTCATGTCCTGATCGCCGGGGCGGTCATGCGGCACGGGTGGGCCGGGCGCGCAGCGCCGCGACATAGTCGTCCGGCGCGCCCGCCTTCTGCGCCGCGTCGGCTATCTCCGACAGGTACCAGGCGGTCGGCAGCCCACCCTCGTAGCCGTCGAACACGTAGACCCACGCGGTGACGTCACCGTCCAGCGTGGCCACCCGGACCGTCAGCTTGTGGTACAGGCCCGAGGTCACGCCCTCGATCTCGTCGAGCTGCTCGGCGTCGCGCGGGTGCACGTCGTACAGTGCCACGAAGACCCGGTCGCCGGGGGACTCGACGATGGTGCTGACCGCGCCCTCCCGGCCGATCACGTCCTCGCCGGCGAAGGTGAGCCGCCAGCCTTCCAGCCAGCCGGTGTCCACCATCGGGGAATGCGGACAGTAAGCACGCATCCGGGCCGGGTCGAGGTTCGAACCATACGCGGCGTAATGGCGCACGCGATGACGATAGCCGGACCGGGCCTGGTGGAGAATACGACCGTGCGTGTCGAACGGCAGCGAGGGGGAGATCGGCCATGGCCCGAGTCGTGATCATCGGTGGCGGACCGGCCGGGTACGAGGCCGCTCTGGTCGCTGCCCAGCTGGGTGCGGAGGTGACGGTGATCGAGGCGGAGGGCGCCGGCGGTGCCTGCGTGCTCTCCGACTGCGTGCCGTCCAAGACCTTCATCGCCAGCTCAGAGGTGGTGACCGGATACCGCGACAGGGCGGAGTTCGGGATCCACTCGGACGGGCTGGAGGCGATCACCGTGGACGCGGTGGCCGTCCACGAGCGGGTCAAGCGGCTCGCCCGGGCCCAGTCCACGGATATCCACGCCAAGCTGGTGAAGGCCGGGGTGACCTTCGTCTCGGGTACGGCGCGCCTGGGCAAGGATACGCTGGGTCACACCCACCAGGTGGTCGTCACCCCGGCAGGCGGTGACTCTGAGTACACAATTGACGCCTCCACCGTGCTCATCGCCACCGGTGGAACCCCGCGGATCCTGCCCGGCGCCCGACCCGACGGCGAGCGCATCCTGAACTGGCGCCAGGTGTACGACCTGGACACGCTGCCGGAGCACCTGATCGTGGTGGGCTCCGGGGTGACCGGCGCCGAGTTCGCCAGCGCATACCTCGCCATGGGCGTGGACGTCACGCTGGTCTCCAGCCGGGACCGGGTGCTGCCGCACGAGGATCCGGACGCGGCGATGGTGATCGAGCGGGTGTTCCGCTCCCGGGGGATGACCATCCTGAACAACTCCCGCGCCGCCTCGGCCGTCCGGACCGGCTCCGGCGTCGTGGTCACCCTCGACGACGGCCGGACCGTCGAGGGTTCGCACGCGCTGATCACGGTCGGCTCGGTGCCGAACACCGCCGGGCTGGGGCTCGAGGAGTACGGGGTGGAGGTCGGGCCCGGCGGGTACGTCACGGTGGACCGGGTCTCCCGGACCAACGTGCCGGGCATCTACGCCGCGGGCGACTGCACCGGTGTGCTGGCGCTGGCCAGCGTCGCCGCCATGCAGGGCCGGATCGCCATGTGGCACGCGCTGGGCGAGGCGGTGGCTCCGCTGCGGCTGCGCACCGTGGCGGCGAACGTGTTCACCGACCCGGAGCTGGCGACGGTGGGCGTGTCGCAGGACGATGTGGACTCCGGCCGGGTGCCGGCCCGCCAGGTGATGCTCTCGCTCACCGGCAACGCCCGGGCCAAGATGGCCGGCCTGGACGACGGTTTCGTCAAGCTGTTCTGCCGGCCGGCCAGCGGCGAGGTGGTGGGCGGCGTGGTGGTGGCGCCGAAGGCGAGCGAGCTGATCATGCCGATCACCATGGCGGTGGAGAACCACCTGACCGTGGACCATGTGGCGCACACCATCACGATCTACCCGTCGCTGTCCGGTTCGGTGGCCGAGGCCGCCCGGCAGCTCATGCTCCACCACCCGGACTAGGCCCTTACCGCTTTCCCCGTCGTCCTACGGCGCTCTCCCCGTCGATCTAGGAGTTGTGGTGGGTATAAGTCGGGCAAAACGGGCCCACAACTCCTGGATCGGCGTGTCCTAGATCGGCGCGCTGACGGCGGCGAGCAGCCAGCCGGCCGTGGCGAAGATGGTGGCACCGATCGCGGCGACCGCGACCAGCAGCCAGGACGACTCGGTGACCGCCGCGCCGCCGACATTGCCCACCACCCCGCCGTAGCTGGCCCAGGCCACCGCGGCGGTCACCTCGTACGCCAGGAACCGCCGGCTCGGGTAGCGGGTCCGCCCGGAGTGGAAGCAGGCCGCCATCCGGCCACCCGGGACGAACCGGCCGAGCAGGATCACCAGCGGTCCGGGCCGGCGCAGGCCGCGGGTGAGCCGGGCGGCCCGGCGGAACAGGGACTGCGCGGCCAGCCGGGCGGTCCACTGGCTGAGCCGTCCGGGCGTGCCGCCCGCTGCCGGGCTGACCCGGCCGATCACCCACCAGGCGAGGTCGCCGCTGAGCACGCCGGCCGCGCCGACCGTGATCGCCACCGGCAGGCTCAACTCACCCTGCGCCGCGAGGACGCCACTCGTGATCATGATGGCCTGAGTGGGCAGCACCGGGATGAACGCGTCAATGGCCAGCAGTGCCCACAGCGCCGCGTACGCCCACAGCGGTGACGCGACGAGGGGGAGCAGGTCGCTCATGCTGGTCACCCCCGGTCAGGACAGGCCCGGGGGAGCATATCCGCTGGATTCTGTGACTGGGCTGAGTTCCGCCCCCTTCCCGCCTCCTCCCCGCGATCTTGCAGTTGTGTACCCCGAAAAATACGGCATGTCGGGTATTTCGGGGTACACAACTGCAAGATCGCGGTCAATCCGTGATGGTGCAGATGGCGGCGCCGGCGGCGACCACATCCCCGACCGCGGCGGTGAGGCCAGCCACCGTGCCGGACTTGTGCGCGTTCAGCGGCTGCTCCATCTTCATCGCCTCGATCACGACCACCAGGTCCCCCTCGGCCACCTGGTCGCCGTCCGCCACCGCGATCTTCACGATTGTTCCCTGCATGGGAGAGGTCAGGGTGTCCCCGCCAGCGGCCGCAGCGTGTCCACTCCGGGCACGTTCGCGCCGCGGCCGGGCGGGCCCGGAGTTCCGCGTGCCGTTGACGAGCGCCGCGGGCAAGGAGACCTCAAGCCGCTTGCCGCCGACCTCGACCACGACCGACTCGCGCTCCTCCACGCCGCTGGCCACGGTGGCGCCCTGGTAGGGCTCGACCCCACCGGTCCACTCGGTCTCGATCCATCGGGTGTGGACGGTGAACGGCTCGGTGGTGAACGCCGGGTCGCGTACGACCAGCCGGTGGAACGGCAGGACGGTGGCGAGCCCGTCGACCACCGTCTCGTCCAGGACCCGGCGGGCGCGCTCCAGCGCCTCGGTCCGGTCCTCCCCGGTGACGATCACCTTGGCCAGCAGCGAGTCGAAGTTGCCGCCGATCACGCTGCCCTGCACGATGCCGCTGTCCACCCGTACCCCGGGCCCGGACGGCAGCACCAGCCGGGTGACCGTACCCGGCGTGGGCAGGAAGTCGCGACCCGGGTCCTCCCCGTTGATGCGGAACTCGATGGAGTGACCGCGGGGCACCGGATCGGTGGTGAACCGGAGCTTCTCGCCGGCGGCGATCCGGAGCTGCTCGCGTACCAGGTCGATCCCGGTGGTCTCCTCGGTCACCGGGTGCTCGACCTGCAGACGCGTGTTCACCTCCAGGAACGAGACCGTGCCGTCCGCGCCGACCAGGTACTCCACCGTGCCGGCACCGTGGTAGCCGGCCTCCAGGCAGATCGCCCTGGCGCTGTCGTGGATCGCGGCCCGCTGTTGCGGGGTGAGGAACGGCGCCGGCGCCTCCTCCACCAGCTTCTGGTGCCGGCGCTGCAACGAGCAGTCCCGGGTGCCCACCACGACCACATTGCCGTGCTGGTCGGCGAGGACCTGCGCCTCCACGTGCCGCGGCCGGTCCAGGTAGCGCTCCACGAAGCACTCGCCCCGGCCGAACGCGGCCGCCGCCTCCCGGGTGGCCGACTCGAACAGCAGCGGGATCTCCTCCAGCGTGCGGGCCACCTTCAGCCCGCGCCCGCCGCCGCCGAACGCCGCCTTGATCGCCACCGGTAGGCCGTACTTCCTGGCGAACGCGACGACCTCGTCGGGCCCGCGCACCGGCTCGGCGGTGCCGGGCACCAGCGGCGCGCCGGCGCGCCGCGCGATGTGCCGCGCGCTGACCTTGTCGCCCAGGTCGCGGATTGCCTGCGGGGCAGGCCCGATCCAGGTCAGCCCGGCCGCGATGACCGCCTCGGCGAAGTCGGCGTTCTCGGCCAGGAAGCCGTAGCCGGGGTGGACGGCGTCCGCGCCGGCCCGCGCGGCGACCTCGAGCAGCTTGTCGATGCGAAGGTACGTCTCGGCGGCGGTGTCGCCGCCCAGCGCGTACGCCTCGTCGGCGAGTGCGGCGTGCGGCGCGTGCCGGTCGGAGTCGGCGTACACGGCGACGCTGGCGAGTCCGGCGTCCCGGCAGGCGCGGATCACCCGTACTGCGATCTCGCCCCGGTTGGCGACAAGTACCTTCTGCACGGCGCCAGTCTATGGCGTGCCTGGATTAGTCAAATTTGGCTATTACGCTTGGTGTTGTGTCCAGCACCCGTCTCATGATCCTCGGCCTGCTCCGGTGGACCGGACCCACACACGGTTACGACATCCGGCGCGAGCTGCTCAGCTGGGAGGCCGACAGGTGGGCCAACCTGCAGCCCGGATCGCTCTACCACGCGCTGCGCAAGATGACCGAGGAAGGGCTGCTCCGCGAGGTGTCCACCGAGCAGGTGGGCGCCCGGCCGGCCCGCACCACGTACGAGATCACCGCCAGGGGTGAGGACGAGTTCCAGAACCTCCTGCACAGCGCGTGGTGGCGGGTGGAGTCGCGGACGGAGGACTTTCTGGCCGCCTTCACGTTCGTCTCCGAGATGCCACGCGACGAGGCGGCGGCCGCGCTGCGCAGTCGGGCCGCGTACCTACGGTCTGCCAACCAGCGCCTGCACGCGTCGAAGGACAGCGACTGGATCCGGTTGAAGCCGGCGAACGTGCGCCTGATGTTCGACCTCTGGGCGGCCCAGGCGCAGACCGAGATCGCCTGGTGCGAGCGGGTCGCCGAGTTGGTCGAGTCGGGCGTCGCGCACCTGCCGGAGGAGCTCGGGACTGCGGGAGGCCAGCCTCCCCCAGCCTCTGCCGCATATTCTCCCCCACGTTCGAGTAATAGTCAAGCTTGACCAGAAGCGTTATATCGCGTTAGTCTCGCCCCCGTACTTGTCAGGGGTAGCTGTGACGCTGCCGCACGTCGCTTTCTGGCGGCGGAGGGGGAGACATGATCATTGAGACCAGGGGGCTGCGGAAGTCGTTCCGGTCGCGCGCCGGCCGTGAGGCCAAGACCGTGGAGGCGGTGCGCGGCGTCGACCTGCTCGTGGAGCAGGGCGAGATCTTCGGTTTCCTCGGCCCCAACGGTGCCGGCAAGACCACCACGCTGCGGATGCTGGCGACGCTGATTCCGCCGGACGGTGGGGAAGCGACCGTCGCCGGCGCCGACCTGCGGCGCAACCCGGACGAGGTGCGCCGGCGGATCGGTTACGTGGCCCAGGGCGGCAGCACCTGGGACGAGGTCAGCGCGCGCGAGGAGCTGGTGCTGCAGGCCCGGATGTACGGCATCGGCAAGGCGGAGGCGCAGCGGAGGGCGGACCGCGCCCTGGCCGCCTTCCAGCTGACCGAGTACGCCGACCGCAAGTGCAAGACCTACTCGGGCGGCCAGCGGCGGCGGGTGGACATCGCTCTGGGCATCATCCACGAGCCGAAGATCGTCTTCCTGGACGAGCCGACCACCGGTCTGGACCCGCAGAGCCGGGCGCACATGTGGGACGAGATCCGCCGGCTGCGGGCCGAGGGCATGACGGTCTTCATCACCACGCACTACCTCGACGAGGCGGACGCGCTCTGCGACCGGATCGCCATCATGGACCACGGCGAGGTGGTCGCCGAGGGCAGCCCGGACGAGCTCAAGCGGGAGATCGCCGGGGACGTGGTGACGGTCGGCATGCCGGTCGGCGAGACGCCGAAGGCGGCCGAGCTGCTGGACAGCCAGCCGTACGTGAACAAGCTGGAGACGATCGAGTCCGGCGGCCTGCGGCTGTTCGTGGACACCGGCGCGACCGCGATTCCGCAGATCCTGCGCACGCTGGACGGCTCGGGGGTGGAGCTCGCCTCGATCGAGCTGCACCGGCCCAGCCTCGACGATGTTTTCCTGACCAAGACCGGCCGTTCGCTACGGGAGAGCTGACCCATGAAAATGCTTCGCGACACCTGGTTGATCTTTCAGCGGCAGATCCTGCTGTCCCTGCGCAACCCGGCCTGGGTCTTCGTCGGGATCATCCAGCCGGTGTTCTACCTGCTGCTGTTCGCGCCTTTGGTGAAGCCGGCGATCGACGCAACGAGCGACGCGGAGGCGTACCGGGTGTTCGTCCCGGGGCTGCTGGTGATGCTCGCGTTCTTCAGCGGCTTCGTCGGTTTCGGCATCATCGCCGAGCTGCGTGCCGGGGTGATCGAACGCAGCCGGGTCACCCCGGTCAACCGGTTCGCCCTGCTGCTCGGCCGGTCCCTGCGCGACGTCATCACGCTGATCGTCCAGGCGGCGATCATCACCGTGCTCGCCGTCCCGTTCGGGCTCTCCGTGGCCCTCGGGAACGTGCTCCTCACCTACCTGGTGATCGGCCTGATCTCGCTGATGATGTCCTCGCTGTCCTACGCCGGCGCGCTCAAGCTGCGCAGCGAGGACGCGCTCGCCCCGCTGCTGAACACCATCTTCCAGCCGATCCTGCTCACCGCCGGCATCCTGCTGCCGCTCACCTTCGCCCCGAAGTGGCTGCAGCGGCTGGCCGACTGGAACCCGTTCTCCTGGGCGGTGGACGCGACCCGGGCGCTCTTCGCCGGGAACCCCGGCGACGACCACGTCTGGCAGGCCCTGCTCATCCTCGGCGGCCTGACCGTCCTGTCAATGATCTGGGGTGCCCGGACCTTCGCCCGCAGCGTTCGGTAAGCACCCAAAGGTAGTGGGGCACGGCCGGCACTGACCGTGCCCCACTATCCGTCGGTACGCCAGAACGCGCTGATCGGCAGGCTGAGCTGGCCCAGCAGGCGGCGCAACAGCGGCAGGGAGAGCCCGATGACGGTCCCCGGGTCGCCGTCGATGCGGTCCACGAACGCCGCGCCGAGCCCGTCGATGGTGAACGCTCCCGCCACCCGCAGCGGCTCGCCGGTCGCCACGTAGGCCTCGATCTCCTCGTCCGTGACCTCAGCAAAGTAGACGGTCGTGCCGGCGACCTCCTCGGCCAGCCGGCCGGTGGTGACGTCCACCAGGCAGTGTCCTGTGTAGAGGATGCCCTGCTTGCCCCGCATCTGCTGCCAGCGCCGGACCGCCTCACCGGCGTCCTCGGGCTTGCCGAGCGCCGCACCCTCGAACGCCAGCACCGAGTCGCAGCCGAGCACCAGGGCCGGCTCGCCGCGGGGTCGTACCCAGTCGGCCACCGCCTGTGCCTTGAGCCTGGCCAGGACCAGGCTGAGCTCCTCCGGGCTGGGCGCCTCCACAACGGACTCGTCCACCCCGCTGACGATCACCTCGGCCTCGATGCCGGCGGCCGCGAGCAGGCGCAGCCGCGCCGGGCTCGCCGACGCGAGCACGAACTTCGGGGCTTGGTTCTGTCCGGGCACCCCTCGAACGCTACCCGGCGCCGGGCCGGGCATCGGAGGGGATCGGGGGCCCGTCCGATCCGGTCATGCTCAGCCTGCGCGCCGTCGCCGGGTGTACAGCCACGCGAGTACGCCGCCGGCGATGAGCGCGGCGAGGACGACGAGCGCCACGACGGTGGTGCCGCCGCTGGAGGTCCCATCGGACCGGGGCTCGGGTGCGGCGGCGGCGGTGGTCCGGGATGGACCCGCCGCTGGCGTGCCGCTGGCGTTCGCGTTGACCTGTCCGGCCGCCGGCACGTCCGCCGTGAGCGCGGCGACCAGGTTGAGGACGCCGTAGCCGTACTGCTCGTCGCGACCGGGCGGACCCTTGTCGATTGCGGTGGCGGTCAACCGGTGGATGACCTCCTCCGCGGACAGGTCCGGGTACTTGGCCCGGACCAGCGCCGCCGCTCCGGCGACGATGGCGGTCGAGTCCGACGTGCCGGTCCCGGTGCGGTACCCACCGCCGCTTTTCGTCGACAACACCTGCGCACCGGGTGCCGCGATGTCGACCTCCGGGCCGGTGAGGGAGATCGGGTCGTGGTCTCCGCGACGGTTGGTCGCGGCGACGGTCAGGACACCGTCAACGCCGCCGGGGTATGGCACGAAGAGGTCATCCGTGGTGTTGCCGGCTGCGGAAACCAGCAGGACGTCAGCTTTCCGGGCCCGTTCGACCACATCGCGGACGGCTTGTGACCGGCCCACCCCTATCGAGAGGCTGATCACCTGCGCGCCGTGCGACACGGCGTAGTCGATGCCTTGGACGACCGCGTCCGGGTTGGTGTTCTTGCTGGCGTAACCCACGACCGCCCGGATGGGCAGGATCTTTGCCGCTGGCGCGATGCCGAGCGCGCCGGCCCCATTGCCGTGGCCGTGCGCGGCGATCAGACCGGCCATTGCCGTGCCGTGGCCGTCGGTGTCCCGGCGTCCGTCGCCGCTGCCCTCGGGAAGGAAGTCGGCGCCCGCCAGCACGTTGCCCCGCAGGTCCGGGTGGTTGGCGTCCACCCCTGAGTCGATCACCGCGACGGTGATGCCCTGCCCCTGCGAGTACCGCTGCGCCTCGGCGACCTTGAGGAAGCCCAGGTGCCACTGCTTCTCCCGGACTGCATCGGCCCGGGCCGGCACGGGCTGCACAGCGAGCGTGGCCGCGACGCAGAGCGCCGCGACCACGCCTGGCCTTGCCAACCTCACCGAGCCTGCCCGATGGCGGGTCCGGGGTCGTGGCGACGGGGTCGCTCCGGTGGCAGCACCACGGGCGCCACACCTTCCTCCGTCTCCCACGGGTTGTCCGGATCCCAGTGCTGCGGCGCTCCTTCCTCTTCCCGCCGCCGACCCGAACGGGCAACCGGCATGCCCGCGGCACCGCCGGTCCGAGCCGGCTTGCCTACGGCGCCGCCTGCCCGGGCCGCCGGCTTGCCGGCGGCAGGCGACCCACCGATCACGCCGCCCGGCGGGTTGACCCGCGAGAATGCCCGGCCAGCACCGGGCCGCGCCAGGCCGGCGCCCGGCTGCCCGCCGATGACACCACCCGGCGGCATCGGCCGCGGGCCGCCTCGACCCACCAGACCGCCCAGCCCTTTCGGGCCCGGGCCGCCACCTGTGCCGATCAGCCCGGTGTTCGGCAGGCCGATCTTCGGCGGCACGCCTGGGGAAGTTCCGTACCCCGGAGGGATGGGACCGGGCGGAAGCCCAGGCGGTGGC
>JADGHA010000566.1 GCA_019689695.1 Micromonosporaceae bacterium
GCGGCGGCTCCCGCGCCCGCGCGTACGCCGTGACCGGTGATCTGTACGCGGAGGAGCCCGGATGCAGCTACCAGCCCGGCTCGTTCCCGTACCCGGTGCTGTAGTGCGGCGTCGGGTACGCGCTGAACGGTGCTGGGCGGTCCCGGGCCCGGCCGGTGTGCGAACGTCGAACAGGAGCGGGGCGTCCCGCTGGTCGGACATGGTCTCCTGTGAGGGAACCGCCTTGCCTGCGGGGTATGGAAGTACACAAGAGACTGCCGCTCTCGGCCGCGACGGCTACGACGTGAGTACCTGGTGCCGGCGACACTGCCACCCTCATCCACATTCTCTGCCGGCGTCCCCGTAGAGCTTAGCGGGCGAACTGATGTCCTATATGGACGTCCGATGCGCTGGGCACCCACTTCGGACCCATGCATGCCGAGGTCGTGAGCCATCGTTGGGCCCGGCGGTCGTCGAGATCAGTACGACACGGTCCGCCTGCCGACCGACGAGTGGGCGCAGCGCACGGGGAGCTCACGAAGAGCTCGGTCAGGAGTTGATCGACCAACTCTCGGATGCGTCCAGTCGTTGGCGCCGGTAAGCGCCGTGGCCGACGGCGACGGTACCCGGCTCCTGCTCATCGGCGGCCAGCTGCCCGCGCAGTCGCTGGACATCCGCCGGGCGGTGCTGGGAAAGGTATAGGCCCAGCGCCGACCGCCAGACCCGCCGGGCACGCTCCGGCAGGCCGGCCGCCGCATACGTCTCCGCCAGCCGGTCGAGGGTGTCGGCCTCGGCGTGGCTGTTGCCCAGGCGGCGGTACAGCGTGAGGGTCGCCTGGTAGTACTCCACCGCCTCGGGATAGCGGCCGGTGCGGTAGGCGACGTACCCAAGGCCGTCCAGCGTCGCCGCCTCCCCGACCGGGTTGCCGAGCCGGCGAAACATGCGCAGGCTCTGCTCGCAGTGGCGACGCGCCCGGTCGAAGCTGCCCATCCGGGCCGCGTACCAGCCGACCTCGTTGAGCGCCACCGCCTCCCACGCCGCCGTGCGCGCCTGCTGGAACAACCGCCGGGCGCGTTCGCTGTACTCGGCCGCCAGGTGGTCGTCACCGATCAGCTCCCAGGCCCAGGCGACCGCGAGGTAGGTGTACGCCTGCCCGCCGGTGTCGCCGGTCTGTTCGGCGATGGCGAGGGCCCGGCCCAGGTGGGCCAGCGCCTCGTCGTGCCGGCCAGCCGCCGAGCAGGCGCGCCCAAGGTCCCGCTGGGCGAGGAGCTGGACCGCGGGGTCGGACAGCGCCTCGGCGGCGGCCGCCGCGGCTCGCCACATGGCGAGGTTCGCGGTGCGCAGCCCGCGCTGGTGGTGGAAGGTGTCCAGCGCGTCGGCCAGCTGCCACACGGCGGTGTGCCAGCCCTGTTCGGCGGCGAACCGGTGTACCGCGAGCAGGCAGGCGTGCTCGTTGTGCAACCAGCTCAGCCCGGCGTCGGCGGTATCGAAGCCGGCCGCAGGGCCGGGTCCGGTGGGCCGGTGCAGCCGGATCGGAGGACTGTGCGGACGCAGCAGCCGGTCGGCGGCGTACGCGGTGTGCACGTAGAACTCGACCAGCCGGCGGAGCGCGCCGGTGCGCGTTTCGGCGGAGCGGTGCCCGGCAACCTCGGTGGCGTACAGCCGGATCAAGTCGTGCATCCGGTACCGGCCCTGGGCCCCCGGCTGTACCAGATGCGCGTCCTCCAGCTTGCCCAGCAACATCCGGGTCTGACCGCGCGGCCGGTCGATGAGGGCGGCGGCCGCTGGTACCCCGATGTCCGGTCCGGGCGCCAACGCGACGAGCTCCAGCACCTCCGCGAGGTCCTCGTCCAAGGCCTGATGGGAGCAGGAGAATACGGCGCGCAGGTTGGCGTTGCCGTCCCCGGTGCTCAGCGCGTCCAAACGGGTGTCGGCGTCCAGCAGCTCCTCGGCCAGGTCGGCCAGCGGGAGGGCGCGGTGCCGGGCGGCCCGGGCGATGACGATGGACAGCGCGAGCGGCAGCCCGGCGCACTGGTCCAGCAGTGCCTGTACCGCCTGGGATTCGGCATCGACCCGGTCGCTGCCCAGGCAGGCCGACATGAGATGGTGCGCATCGCCGCGGTTCAGCACGTCCAGTGCGAGTGGTACCGCGCCGTGGGTGGTGAGCAGGCCCGCCAGCCGGTGCCGGCTGGTGACCAGCACTGCGCAGGTGGGGCTGCCAGGCAGCAGCGGCTCGATCTGCGTGGTGTCCCGGGCGTTGTCCAGCACGACCAGGATCCGCTTGCCCGCGGTCAGGCTGCGGTACAGGCCGACCTGGGTGTCCAGGTGCATGGGCACCGCGGCCGGGGGCAGCCCGAGCGCGCGCAGCAGCCCGTGCAGCGCGATCTCCCTGGGCACCGGGCTGCCCGAAGGGTCGAAGCCGCGCAGGTTCAGGTAGAGCTGGCCGTCTGGGAACTGGTCGATGTTCTGGTGCGCCCAGTGCACGGCGAGCCAGGTCTTGCC
>JADGHA010000042.1 GCA_019689695.1 Micromonosporaceae bacterium
GGGGTTGGGAGAGTCATCGCGTTGACCCTTCCGACAGCTCCCGCGGCCGTCACCGGCCGCTACTTGCCGAGACGACGACGCTGGACGCGGGTCTTGCGCAGCAGCTTGCGGTGCTTCTTCTTCGCCATGCGCTTGCGGCGCTTCTTGACCACGGAGCCCATACGTAAGCCTCTCGGAACGATCTTGGCCGTCGCCAGGCAGCGGACGCCGGCGCCGGTTGATGGTGGCGTGGGCCTGACCGGGATCGGTAGCGATGTCTGGTCAGGTCGCCGTCCAGGTTAGCCGGGCCGGCGCCGGAGCGAGAAACCAGGTCGGTCCGCTACCTCCACGGACCGACCCGGCACCTAGGCGGACTCCGGGAACGCCTCGCGGAGGTACTCGTGGACCGCGTGCTCCGGAACCCGGAACGACCGTCCGACCCGCACCGCGGTGAGCTCACCGGAGTGGACGAGCCGGTAGACGGTCATCTTCGACACCCGCATGAGCGTGGCCACCTCGGCGACGGTCAGGAACCTCACCTCCGACAGCCTGCCCTCGTTCTGTGGTGATCCGGACATGGCTCACCAACCATCTCTTCCCCGGCGCGGGCCGCCTCCGGCGGGGCCTCTTCCCACCACGGCGGGCAACGCGCGTGTTACTAGTACGGTAACGGGACTGCTGTGACGGCGCGATGCTTCAGCTCATCTGGGTATTCGGCGGATAGGTACATCCCGGACGCGGTCAGATGTCCGAGCCGTCGTCGCCCTGGTCACCACCCGGATCGTGACCCAGGGTCATCAGCGTGTCCCGCCAGGGCCCCCGGTCTGCCAGCGCCTCCGGCCGGTTCTCCAGCAGCTGGCTGATCTCGTCGACCACCTGGCCCATCACCTCGACGTCCCGGCCGGTCAGGTCCTCCCGGCGCTTGCCCATGATCTCCAGGACGCAGTCACCCAGCCCACGGATGTCGACGTCGGGCTCCGCGGCGTAGGTATCCACGCCACCCGGCGTCTCCAGCAGCCAGTCCCGCAGCACGTCCGACGGCATGTTGACCAAGCGGTGGAAGTCGTCCCACACGGCCGTCACGTCGGAGTCGTCGCGATCCATCGTGATCACCTCCGGGGACCCGGTACCCACCCCGGTCCCGGTCAACCCCGCCCACGGCCGGGCGATATCGACATGGAGTGATCTATGCCGCACCCGGGTCACGGGCCGGGCTTCACGCTCCGCCACTACCGAGGGCTATGATCGATGCGCCCGCGAAAGCACCCCCAGGAGGGCCGCAATGTCTGCTGAGCCATCCACGTTCCCGGACGACCCGATCAAGGCCGGTTACCCCAACACCGCCCGGATGTGGAACTACATGCTCGGCGGCAAGGACCATTTCGCCATCGACCGGGAAGCGTCCGACGCGGCCAGCGCGATGATGACCGAGATGGGCGTGCCGACCGGCGAGGATGCCGCCCGCCGCGGCCGCCACCTGCTGCAACGGATGGTGGATTACCTGCTCTCGCAGGGTGTCCGGCAGTTCCTCGACCTCGGCTCGGGTCTGCCCAATATGGCCAATACCCACCAGATCGTCCATCGCACCGACCCGCAAGGGCGGGTGGTCTACGTGGACCGCGACCCGATGGTCTCCACCCACGCGGCGGCGCTGATGGCCGGCCCCAACGTCGTCACCCTCAGGGCGGACCTGCGCGAACCCGAGCAGGTGCTGAACGACCCGCAGGTCCGCGGTCTGATCGACTTCGACCAGCCGGTGGCGATCATGTTCATCTGCATGCTGCACTGCCTGTGGGACAAGGAGGACCCATGGGGGGTCGTCCGGCAGTTCCGTGACGCGGTCGTTCCGGGCAGCTACCTCGCGCTGAGCCACCTGACCGACGAGGCCGACCCGGTCGCTGCCCAGCGGCTGTTCCAGCTGACCCAGGACCTGCACTGGGACGCGCCGCTGGTGCCTCGCAGCAAGGCCGACATCGCGCGGATGTTCGATGGGTTCACGTTGGTCGAGCCAGGGCTGGTCGGGGTGGACCAGTGGCGGCCGGAGCTGCACAATCCGCTGCCCAAGTCACCCGAGCGGCCCCCGGACCTGCCCGGCGTGTGGCACTACTGCGGCGTCGGCATCAAGGAATGACCTGACGCGACGCCACGGGCCGTCGACCTCCTGCTCGATCCATATTGGACGTTATGGCCCGGCCATGCCTACTTTTTCGGCAATGCGGGTGGACGTACCCCGCTCAAGCAAGCGGGCTCACTCGGTGCGCAGCGCCACGACCGGGTCGAGCCGGCCCGCGCGCTGGGCGGGCACCACGCCGAAGACGATGCCGACGCCGGCCGACACCCCGAACGCCAGCGCCAGCGCCCACCAAGTGACCGCCGCCGGCACCGGGGTCAGCTGGGCGACCAGCACGGCCGCGCCGATACCCAGCGCCATACCGGCAACGCCGCCGATGGCGGTGAGCAGCACCGCCTCCAGCAGGAACTGCACGCCGATGTCGCGCGGGCGGGCGCCGACCGCCTTGCGCAAGCCGATCTCGCGGGTCCGTTCCCGGACCGAGACGAGCATGATGTTGGAGACACCGACGCCGCCGACGAGCAGTGAGATGCCCGCGATGGCGGCGAGCACGCCGGTGAGTACGCCGAGGATGTCGCCGAGCACGCCGAGGATCTGCTCCTGGGTGACCGCGCTGAACTCGGTGCCCGGGTGGCGCTGGCTCAGCTCGGCCACGATGCGCTGCCCCAGCGCGTCGATGCCGGAGCGATCGGGCGCCTTCACCGCGATGCCGTCCACCCGGTTCGTGGCGAACAGCCGGTGGGCGGTGGTGATGGGGATGTGCACCTCGCCGTCACGGTCCACGCCGAGGCTCTGCCCGAGCGGGGCGAAGACCCCGATCACGCGGAACCGGACGCCGGCGATGCTCACCTGCTGCCCCACCGGATCCCGCTCGGGGAACAGCGTCCGCGCGACGCCTGCGCCCAGCACGGCGACCCTCCGCGCTGTGTCTACATCGGATCGTGTGAGGTAGCCGCCGCGGGCGATCGAGCGGACGAACACCTTCGGCGTCGTCTCCAGCACGCCGTCGATGGTGCTGAACCTGGACCGCGTGCCGGCACGCACCGTCTCGCCCGAGGTGACGGTCACCGCCACCCGGGACCGGTCGCCCACGATCCGGGTCACGGCGTCCACATCGGAGAGTGTTAACCGGGACACCGACGGCGCCGAGCTGAAGTCGATCTGTCCGGGCACCACCACGAGCAGGTTGGAGCCGAGCCCCTCGACCTGCCGCTCCACCTCCCGCTTGGCGCCGGTGCCGATGGCCACCAGGGCCACCACCGCGCCCACGCCGATCACCACGCCGAGCATGGTCAGGCCGCTGCGCAGCCGGTTCGCGCGCAGCGCGGCGAAGGCCACCCGCCACGCCTCGGCGAGCCTCACACGATCACCCCGTCCCGAATGGTGATCTGCCGGTGAGCCCTGGCCGCCACCTCCCGGTCGTGGGTGACCACCACCAGCGCCACGCCCGAATCCGCGTTCAGTGACTCGAGCAACCCGAGGACGGACGCCCCGGTGGCGCTGTCCAGGTTGCCGGTGGGCTCGTCCGCCAGCAGTACCGCCGGGGAGGTGACCAGCGCCCGGGCGATCGCCACCCGCTGCTGCTCGCCGCCGGAGAGCTGGTTGGGCCGGTGGTGCATCCGGTGCTCCAGGCCGACCCGGGACAGCATCTCGGCCGCCAGGGCGCGCCGCCGCCGGGCGGAAAGGCCGCGGTAGACCAGCGGCAGTGCCACGTTGTCCAGGGCGGAGGTGCGCGGCAGCAGGTGGAAGGACTGGAATACGAAGCCGACCACCTCGTTGCGCAGCCGGGCCAGCGCGGCCGCGTTCAGCTTGGCCACGTCCCGCCCGCCGATGAGCAGCCGGCCGCTGGTCGGCCGGTCCAGCCCGCCGAGCAGGTGCAGCAGGGTGGACTTCCCCGAGCCGGACGGCCCGACGATGGCCACCGACTCGCCCGGCCCGACGGTGAGCGAGACGCCGCGCAACGCCTCCACGGCGACGCCGTCGAGCTGGTAGGTGCGCCTGACGTCCCGCGCCTCGATGGCCGCGCCAGTGGACTCGCTCACGACACCTGTTGGCCCGCGCGCACCTTGTCGGTCCCGCGCACCACCACCTGCTGGCCCTCGGTCAGCCCGGAGAGGATCTGCACCACGTCCTGGCCCTGCACCCCCACGGTCACCGGCACCGGCCGGGCCTTGCCGTCGCGCACCGCCCAGACCGAGTCACGCCCGTCCGCGCTGAAGACCGCCGCCGCCGGTACGGTGACCGCGTCCTCCACCTCCCGCACCCGCAGGTGCGCCACGGCGCTCATGCCCGGGCGCGGGGTCGGCGCGGGCCGCCCGTCGGCGTACCGGCCGGCGCCGAGCGCCAGCCGGACGCGGTACGACACGCCGCCGCGGCTGGACGGCGTCGGCAGGAGGTCGACCGACCGGACCCTCGCCTCGTAACTGGCGCCGGTAGCCGCGTCCAGCTCCACGGTCGCCACCACCCCCGGCTTCACCAGCAGCACGTCGGTCTCGTCCACCTCGGCGAGCAGGCCCAGCTCGGCGACGTCCACAATGGTGAGTACGGCGGTGCCGGCGGCGACCCGGCCCCCGAGCGGGACCGTGCCGTCCACCCCGGGAAGCACGTCATTGCCGCCGCCAGGAGCCGTGGAGGCGAGGGCGCCAGGGTCAACCCCGGCGGACTGGAGCAGGTCGGTCAGCGACTGGCCGGACCCGGCGCCGGTGCTCCCCCCACCCATCTGCACCACGCCGGAGATCGGTGCCCGCAGCGTCAATGCGTCTACAGTAGACTTCGCCAGGTCGTACGCCTGCTGCGCCTGCACGCGCTGCGCGGCGCTGAGCGCGCTGATCGCCGAGCCGAGGCTCGCCACCCCCCGCTGCACCGCGCGTACCGCTTGGTCTGCCGCCTCGGCAGCGGCCGAGTACCGCCGTTCGGCGGCGGTCACCTGGGCCAGCAGCGCGTCCCGCAGCCGGACGTCGGCGATCTGCTCCGCCGCCTGCCGGGCCGCGGCGAACGCGTCCTTCGCCGACTTGTCGGTCGCGCGCCGTACCGCCGACAGGTCTCCTCCGGCGCCGAACCCGCCCACCCGCCGCGTGGCGGACAGCGCCCGCTTCGCCTGTCGCAGTCGCGCCTGGGCGGCGGGCGAGTCGATGATCGCGAGCACCTGGCCCGCGCGCACCCGCTCCCCGGACCGCACCCGCAGCGCGGCGAGCGTCCCGTCGGCCGGCGCGGTCAGCGTGGCCGCCGCCTTCGCGGTGACCGACGCCGGCGCGTCCACCACCTCAACCACGTCACCCCGCCCGACGGTGCCGACAACCACGCCGGAGGATCCACCGCCGCAGGAGGCCGCGGTCAGCGTGCAGGCCACGACGATGGCGGCGAGCGCAGCGAGGGGGCGGAACCGCACGCGCCAATGCTAGTGCGGCACCCGGAAACCCCGCCGCGTGTCTGCCCGGTCCTTGGCCGTGACCGGCGTCCCGGCCCGATCAAGACCGGCCGGCGGCCGCACCGGCACTGACCGGACCCGGGCTACTTCTTCGAGCGCAGGCTCCGCAGGAAGAAGGCGACGTTCGCCGGGCGCTCGGCGAGGCGGCGCATGAGATAGCCGTACCACTGGTCCCCGTACGGCACGTAGACCCGCATCCGGTAGCCGTCGGCGACCAGCCGGCGCTGCTCCTGCGGCCGGATGCCGTAGAGCATCTGGAACTCGAACTCCTCCGGCGTGCGGTCGAACCACTTGGCCCGGTCCTGGGCGATCGCCACCAGGCGCGGGTCGTGGGTGGCGAGCATCGGGTACCCCGAGCCGGACATCAGGATGTTCAGGCACCGCACGTAGGACTTGTCCACATCGGTGGCAGACTGGAACGCCACCGACTCCGGCTCGGCGTACGCGCCCTTGCACAGCCGGACCCGTACCCCCGCTGCGCCCAGCTCCCGGCAGTCCGCCTCGGTGCGCCGCAGGTACGCCTGGAGCGCCACCCCGGTGGCCGGGAAGTCCTTGCGCAGCTTGCCGAGAATCTCCAATGTGGAGTCGGTGGTGGTGTGGTCCTCCATGTCCAGGGTGACGGTTGTGCCGGCGTCGGCGGCAGCCGCGCAGATCGCCCGGGCGTTGTCGTAGGCGAGCTGTTCGTCGAACGCCTGCCCCAGCGCGGACAGCTTGACGCTCACCTCCGCAGCGGATGCCAGCTGCGCGTCCGACAGCGCCCGGAGCAGACCGACGTACTCGTCACGGGTCGCCGCCGCCTGCTCGGCGGTCTTGGTGTCCTCGCCCAGATAGTCCAGGCTCACTCCGAGACCCTGGGCGGCGAGCTCGCGGCTGGCCCGCAACGCGTCCTCCACCCGGGTGCCGGCGACGAACCGGCGGACCACCTCACGGGTGACCGGCGCGGTCTCGACGAGCCGCTCGATACGGGGCGAACGGGATGCGGCCAGGATCACCGATCGGAGCATGAGGCGAGCGTAGCGCCCCCGCCACGGCCCCGCGGGCGGACCCGAGCCGGGTCGCGGGCAGACCGGAAAGGGCGCCAACTGAGGTCCGGGCGGCTGTCGCCGCCACGCCGCCGATCGCCTAACGTTGTCGAGTGGACTTCGATGCGTACGCGCGGACCGCGGTCGACCTGGTCAACGCGCGCCTGACCGACCTGCCTGAGCTGAAGGCTTTTCTGGGCACGGCACACGGCTGGATGCGGGACGAGGCGACCGAACGGGACGTAGCCGCCTTCCGGCGCGCCCAGCGGCGTCTGCGGGAAGTGTTCGAGCTGGGCACATCGGGGCGTGACACCGAGGCGGTCGCCGAGCTGAACGCGCTGCTGGAACAGTTCCCGGTGCAGCCGCGGATCTCCGGCCACGACGCCCGGGACTGGCACATGCACGTCACCAGCCGGGGCTCGTCGGTGTCCGCGGAGTACCTGGCCGGCGCGGTCTGGGGCCTGGCGGTCTGGCTGTGCGAGTACGGCAGCGCCCGGTTCGGCATCTGCGCCGACGAGCGGTGCGGCAACGTCTACCTGGACACCTCGTCCAACAACTGCCGCCGGTTCTGCTCCGAGCGCTGCGCGACCCGGTCACACGTCGCGGCCCACCGGGCCCGCAAGCGGGCGGCCGTCGGGGAGCCCGGCGACGCCCCCGCGCTCACCCCGGTGCCCTGACCCCGGCGACCCGGCGGGCACCGGCGCCCGATCGCGGGCGTCACGCGTCGACGGACCAGGCGGGCTTGGCAGTACCCAGGTGCTGGCGGGCGAAGGCCAGCGCCTCGGCGAGGTCTGCCTCCCGCTCGGCGCGGCTGCCCGCCCGCCGGGTGGAGACCTCCACCGCCACCGCGCCCGAATAGCCGCGGCGGGCCAGCGACTCCAGCAGCGCCCCGCAGGGCTGGCGGCCGCGGCCGGGCACGAGGTGCTCGTCCCGCGGCTCGCCGTTGCCGTCGCCGAGGTGCACGTGGACCAGCCGGTCGCCCATCTGGTCCGCCATCGCCAGCGGGTCGCTGCCCGACACCGCGCAGTGCGACACGTCGAGGGTGTAGCCGCCGTACCCGGCCCGCGTCGGGTCCCAACCCGGCGCGTACGGCACGAACTGCCGCCGGGCCATCCGCACCGGGAACATGTTCTCCACCGCGAACCGCACGCTCGGCCACTCCCCGGCCAGCCGCTCCAGGCCGGCGGCAAAATTCCGGGCGTACTCCCGCTGCCAGCTGAACGGCGGGTGCACCACCACGACCGGCGCCCCCAGGGTCTGCGCGAGCGACGCGGAGCGGGACAGCCGCTCCCACGGGTCAGGGCTCCACACCCGCTGGGTAACCAGCAGGCAGGGCGCGTGCACCGACCGCACCGGGACCCGGTAGTGCGCGGCGAGGCCGCTCAACGCGCCGGCGTCCTGGCTGACCGGGTCGGTCCAGACCATCACCTCGATGCCGTCGTACCCCAGGGCGGCGGCCATCTCGAAGGCCGCCGCGGTCGGCTCCGGGAAGACCGATGAGCTCGACAGCAGGACCGGCACCGGGGTATCCACCCTTACCAGGCTAGTTCACACCGGCTCGAGCAGGTCCAGGCGGCGCAGGATCACGCCCTCCCGCAGCGCCCACGGGCAGAGGTCCAGCTCGTCGATGTCCAGCCGGCGCATGGTCGCCTCCGCCACCACGGCGCCGGCCAGCAGCTGGTGGGCCCGGGGCGGGCTGACCCCGTCCAGGCTGGCCAGCGCCGCCGGCGGGATGTGCCGGATGAAGCCCAGCACCTGCGTCAGGCCGGCGCGGGTCAGCTGGCGCCGGCGGTACAGCCCGTCGCGGTACGGTGCGGCGCCGCAGAGCCGGGCCAGCGAGCGGAACGTCTTCGACGTGGCCACCGCGCGGTCCCAGCCCGCCTTGATCAGCTTCTTCAGCGAGCCGTCCAGCACCCCCTCCACGTACTCGGTCAGCTCGGCGACCGCCTCCGGCGACGGCGGCTGGGGGCTGTCCTCCTCGACCCGCAACCGCTCCCGGGTCAACCGGCCGGCTCCCAGCGGCAGCGACAGCGCGAGGTCCGGCTCCTCGTCCACGCCGGCGGCGATCTCCAGTGAGCCGCCGCCGATGTCCAGCGCCAGCAGCCGCCCGGCGGACCAGCCGAACCAGCGCCGCACCGCCAGGAAGGTCAGCCGCGCCTCCGCCTCGCCCGACAGCACGTGCAGCTCGACGCCCGTCTCCTCGCGCACCCTCGCCAGTACCTGGGCCGAGTTGCTGGCGTCCCGGACGGCGGAGGTGGCGAAGGCCAGCAGGTCCTCGGTCTTGAGCCGCTTGGCCGCCTTGACCGCCCCGGCCACCGCCGCCACGAGCGCCTGCGCGCCATCCTCGGTGAGCGCCCCGTCCGGGCCGAGCTGCTCGGCCAGCCGCAGGGTGGACTTCTCCGACGCGGCCGGCCACGGGTGGGCGCCCCGGTGCGCATCGACGACGAGCAGGTGCACGGTGTTCGAGCCGACGTCGAGCACGCCCAGTCGCATGCTACGAACAGTACGGCCCGGCACAGTGCCGCGTTGCCGGGCACACGCCGGCCCTTCCGGCGTACGCTGGCCGGATGGCACGCAGCAATCAGGTCCAGGTGCTGGTTGACGACCCGGATGACCCGCGCAGCCTGGAGGTCGAGCTCGACTTCCCGCGCGAGTGGATCGAGTTCATCGATCCCGCGGACGCCGAGCACGTGATCCGCGCCGATCTCACCTGGCTGCTGTCCCGCTGGACATGCGTGTTCGGCAAGGCGTGCCACGGCATCATCCGGGCGCGCGGGGGCGAAGGCTGCTGCTCGCACGGCGCGTTCTTCACCGACGCCGACGACGAGGCGCGGGTACGCAAGGCGGTCAAGAAGCTGACCCCGCAGACCTGGCAGCACTTCCGCCGCGGCTTCAAGAACTACACCGAGATGGACACGATCGACGGCAAGAACCCGGCCCGGCGGACCGCCACCCGAGGCGAGAAGCAGCCGTGCATCTTCCTCAACGACCCTGACTTCCCCGGTGGGGGCGGCTGTGCCCTGCACGCGCAGGCGCTGCGGGACGGCGTGCATCCGTTGGAGTACAAGCCCGACGTGTGCTGGCAGCTGCCGGTGCGCCGGGACCAGGACTGGGTCGACCGGCCGGACGGGACGCGAGTTCTGGTCACCGTGCTGACCGAGTTCGACCGCCGTGGCTGGGGCTCCGGCGGGCACGACCTGGACTGGTGGTGCACGTCGTCGCCGGAGGCGCACGTCGGCCAGGAGCCGATGTACCGGTCGTACGAGCCGGAGCTGACCGCGTTGATCGGCAAGGCGGCGTACGCCAAGCTCGCCGAGCTGTGCGCGGCCCGGATGAAAACCGGCCTGGTCGCCCCGCACCCGGCGACCGTCGCCGCGACCTGATCTGCATGTCCGGGGAAAGTGCCGGTGTTAAAGATCCACAACCGGCACTTTCCGGTTCAATGCAGTGCGGCAGAGAACGCGCGGCGGTAGTCGCGGGGCGGCACGCCGCGCCGGCGGACGAACTGCTCGCGCAGGGCCGCGGCGGTGCCGAAGCCGACCCGCCGGGCCACCTCCTCCACCGTCAGGTCAGCGGTCTCCAGCAGCTCCTCGGCCCGGTGCAGGCGCTGGGTGACAAGCCAGGCGTGTGGGGTGGTGCCGGTCGCCGCCTTGAAGCGGCGGGCGAACGAACGGGGGCTCATCAGTGCCCGGGCGGCCAGCCGCTCCACGCTCAGCCGCTGGTCCAGGTTGGCCCGGGCCCAGCTGATCACTTCGGACAGCCGCTCATCGTCGTAGTCCTCCGGCACCGGCGCGGCCACGTACTGCGCCTGGCCGCCGTCGCGGTGCGGCGGCATGACCAGATCCCGGGCGATCGCGGTGGCTACCGAGGCGCCGAACTCGCGGCGCAGCAGGTACAGCCCGAGGTCGAAGCCGGCGGTGGCGCCGGCACTGGTGAGCACTTGTCCCTCGTCCACGTAGAGCACGTCGGGCTCGAACTTCACCGCCGGGAAGAGTTTGGCCAGCTGATCCGCCCAGCGCCAGTGTGCGGTGGCACGCCGGCCGTCCAGCAGCCCGGTGCAGGCGAGCACGAACGCTCCCATGCAGTGGCCGGCGACGATAGCGCCGTTGTCGTACGCCTTGCGGATCGCGGCCAGCGCCTCCTCTGACGGCCACCGCTCGAGGTCGAACCAGGACGTGACGAAGACCAGATCCGCCTCGGCGAGCCGGTCCAGGCCGTGGTCCACGTGGACGGTCAGCCCGGTATCGGTACGCAACGGGCCGGGCCGGTCGGCACACGTGGCGAAGTCGAAGCCGGGCAGCCCGCGGCTGGTCCGGTCGTAGCCGAAGAGTTCGCTGATGATGCCCAGGCCGAGTGCCCCCGTGCCATCGGGCACGTAAACGGCGACCGAGCGGAATGCCATACCGCCAACTATGCCAGCCTGGCAGGAAAACTGCGATAGCGGGATTTTCGCCAGCGGCTACGGCTCGAACTTGTAGCCCAGGCCCCGGACGGTGACGATGTACCGCGGCGCGGACGGCTCCGGCTCCACCTTGGAGCGCAGCCGCTTGACGTGCACGTCCAGGGTCTTGGTGTCCCCGACGTAGTCCGCCCCCCAGACCCGGTCGATCAGCTGCCCCCGGGTCAGCACCCGGCCGGCGTTGCGCAGCAGCAGCTCCAGCAGCTCGAACTCCTTCAGCGGCAGCTGGACCGGCTGGCCGTCCACGGTCACCACGTGCCGCTCCACGTCCATCCGCACCGGACCGGCGGTGAGGGTGGGCGCGGACCGCTCGGCCGGGTCCACCGCCTGCCGGCGCAGCACCGCCCGGATCCGGGCGACCAGCTCGCGCGGCGAGTACGGCTTGGTCACGTAGTCGTCGGCGCCGAGCTCCAGGCCGACCACCTTGTCGATCTCGCTGTCCCGGGCGGTGACCATGATGATCGGCACGTGGGACCGCTGGCGCAGCTGCCGGCAGACCTCGGTGCCGGACATCTCCGGCAGCATCAGGTCCAGCAGCACGATGTCCGCGCCGCTGCGCTCGAACTCGGTCAGCGCCGAGGTGCCGGTCCCGGCCACAAAGACCTCGAACCCCTCCTTCCGGAGCATGTACGAGAGGGCGTCGGAGAACGCCTCCTCATCCTCGACGACGAGCACGCGGGCCACCTCGGGTTCTTCCTTTCCTCACCTCGGCCGGCTGGCGGCGGCCGCCACCCCGTCGGCTCCACCGGCGGTCTCCACTCCGTCGGCTCGGCCGGCGCTCTCCACACCGTCGGCTCGGCTGGCGGGCCCGGGTCGTTCAGGGCCGCCATCGTGGGCAGCAGTGGAGCTGCCCTCGGCTTCGGTCAGCTCCGGGGTACCGGCTGCCTGGCGCGCGCCGTCGACCGGCGCACCGGCTGCGGGCATCTGGATTTCAGCCGATTCGGGTGGCGGCACTGTGGCGTCCGGCGGACGGGCGGGCAGCCGGAGGGTGAACGTCGAGCCTCCCCCGAGGGTGCTCGCGACCTCGATCCGGCCGCCGTGGTTGGTCGCGATGTGCTTGACGATCGCCAGCCCCAGCCCGGTCCCGCCGGTCGCCCGGGACCGCGCCTGGTCTGCCCGGTAGAACCGCTCGAAGACGCGGTCCAGGTCGCACCGGGCGATCCCGATGCCCTGGTCGGCCACGGCGATCTTGACGTGCTCGTCGTCGCGCGAGGTCGTGATGGTCACCCGGCTCTCCTCCGGGGAGTATGCGATCGCGTTCTCCACCAGGTTCGCGACCGCGGTCGCGATCTGGCTGTCACTGCCGTACACGCTGAGCCCGCGCTGCCCCGTAAGAACCACCTCGATCTGCTTGGCCGCCGCGGCGGTCCGCACCCGGTCGAGCACCTCGGCGACCACCCAGTCCACCGAGACCGGCGTGGGCTTGGGCAGCGGCTCCGCCCCCTGCAGCCGGGTCAGCTCCATCAGGTCGGTGACCAGCCGGCCCAGCCGCGCGGACTCGCGGTGGATCCGCTCGGCGAAACGCCGGGCCGCGGCCTGGTTCTCGGGGTTGTCGGCGTCCGCACTGTCCGGATCCGTGGCGTCGAGCAGCGCCTCGGACAGCAGCTGCAGCGCGCCGATCGGCGTCTTCAGCTCGTGGCTGACGTTCGCGACGAAGTCCCGCCGCACCCGGCTCACCCGGTGCGACTCGGTGACGTCAGCCGCTTCGACCGCGACGTAGCCAGGGTGCACCACGGCCGCGCGCAGCTGCACGCCAAGAGGATCCTGCGCCCCGCCCGCGCCGCCACGCGGCAGGTCCAGCTCGACGTCCCGCCGGACACCGCTGCGCCGTACCTGATCGGCGAGGGTCCGGACCGCCGGATGGGCCGCCACCGTGCCCGGCTGCGGCCCGGCCCGGAGCAGGCCCATGGCACGCGCGGCGGGGTTGGCCAGTACCGGACGGTCGGCGGGGTCGAGCACGACCACGCCGACGCGGAGCGAGTCAACGACCTTGCGGCCCAGACCCCTCGGTGTGCTGTCGTCCTCGGCGATCGCCGGCCTCCCGGTGCCCCTGCCCATGCCCTTGCCGTCCCGGGCTGACGCGGCTGCGGCGCGGATCGCTCGCGGGCCACCGCCGCGGAGCCGTGCCCCGGCCCACGCGCCCGCCAGCAAGCCAAGCGCGGCGCCGCCGGCGATGCCAAGCTGGACCGCCCACATCACAAGGCGATCGTAGGTCGAGTGTTAACCCATCCACCGGGCAGAGCAGGATAAATCCGGCGAGTATCCCCGAATGTTCACCGACGGGTCCGGTTTTCGTTTACCACCGTTCACCGTCGGCCGCGCCGGGAGCCCGGTCAGCGGCCCTGGTTGGCGACCGCGGCGGCGGCTTCGACCGCCGCGTCCGGGTCCAGGTACGCCCCGCCCGGGATGAGCGGACGCAGGGTCGCCGGATCGAGGTCGTAGCGCAGCGGGATGCCGGTCGGGATGTTGAGCCCCACGATGTCCGCGTCCGAGATCCGGTCGAGGTGCTTGACCAGCGCGCGCAGCGAGTTCCCGTGCGCCGCGACCAGGACCGTGCGGCCCGCGCGCAGGTCCGGGACGATCGCGTCGTACCAGTACGGCAGCATCCGCTCGACCACGTCCTTGAGGCACTCGCTGCGCGGCATCAGCTCGGGCGGCAGGGCGGCGTAGCGCGGGTCGCCGACCTGGGACCACTCGTCGTTGTCGTCGATCGGCGGCGGTGGTGTGTCGTACGACCGGCGCCAGAGCATGAACTGCTCTTCGCCGTACTGCTCAAGGGTCTGCTTCTTGTTCTTGCCCTGCAGCGCGCCGTAGTGCCGCTCGTTGAGGCGCCAGGAACGGGTGACCGGGATCCACAGCCGATCGGCGACGTTGAGCGCCAACTCCGCGGTGCGGATCGCCCGGCGCAGCACGGAGGTGTGCACCACGTCCGGCAGCAGGCCGTGCTCGCGCAGCAGCTCGCCGCCGCGCCGCGCCTCGGCCTCGCCCTTGGCGCTGAGGTCCACGTCGACCCAGCCGGTGAACAGGTTCTTGGCGTTCCACTCGCTCTCGCCGTGCCGCAACAGCACCAGAGTCCCGACACCCATGGCCCCATCCTGCCGTAGCCCGGAAACGGGGACGTACCCGGGCGACCGTGACGACCACCACGCCGAAACTCGGATGACCGGAATCCCGGCCAGCCACTAGGTTGTAAGCCGCTGCATACCGAATGGGCGTTACACGATGCGACGGGGGACGGAGTGCGGACGGCACGGGGGTGGATCCGCGAGACCGCCGGCGGCCTGCCGGCCACCTTCTGGTACCTGTGGACCGGCACCCTGGTCAACCGGCTCGGCGCCTTCGTCAGTCCATTCCTCGCCATCTACCTGACCACCCAGCGCGGCTTCTCCGCCGCACAGGCCGGCCTGGTGCTCGGCGGCTACGGGGCGGGCGCGGCCGGCGGCGTGCTGCTCGGCGGCGTGCTCGCCGACCGGTGGGGGCGGCGACGCACGCTGCTCACCGCGCATATCTCGGCCGCCGCGGCGATGCTCGTGCTGGGCTTCGCCCAGGACCGGTACGCGATCCTGGGTGTCGCGAGCCTGCTCGGGCTCGCCACCGAGATGGCCCGCCCGGCGTTCTCCGCGATGATGGTGGACATCGTGCCCGAGCGCGACCGGCTGCGGGCGTTCACGCTGAACTACTGGGCGATCAACGTGGGCTTCGCCTGCTCCGCGGTGCTCGCCGGCCTCGCCGCGGAGGCGAACTACCTGTCGCTGTTCCTCATCGATGCCGCCACCACGCTGGTCACGGCCGGCATCGTCTGCGCCAAGGTCCGCGAGACCCATCCGGCCCGCACCGCTCGCCTGTCGACGAGGAGTACGGCGGAACCGGCAGACTCCGGCCTGCGGGTGGTCTTCGCCGACCGGGTCTTCATGGGGCTGGTCTTGCTGACCATGTTGCTGGCACTGCAGTTCATGCAGCACGTCGCCACCCTGCCCATCGCGATGCAGCAGGACGGCCTGTCGCCGGCCACCTACGGATCGGTGATCGCGCTCAACGGCGTCCTGATCGTGGCTGGGCAGCTCTTCGTGCCCCGGCTCGTCGGTGAGCACAACCGGTCGCGGGTCCTCGCCGTCGGCGCGGTGGTCACCGGCGCGGGATTCGGGCTGACCGCCTTCGCCGACCACGCCTGGCTGTACGCGTTGACCGTGCTGGTCTGGACCGTGGGCGAGATGATCAGTTCACCGTCCAACTCGACACTCGTCGCCGAGCTGTCGCCGGCCGCGTTGCGCGGCCGGTACCAGGGCGTGTTCTCGCTGGCCTGGTCGGCGGCGTCGTTCGGCGCGCCGATCGTCGGCGGCTTCGTGCAGGAGCACGCCGGGAACACCGTGCTGTGGCTGGGCTGCGCCGGGCTGGGCGTGGTGACCGCGGTAGGCCATTTGCTGTCCGGCCCGGCCCGGGAGCGCCGGGCGGCGCAGCTGCGGGCACCGCAACCGCCGGTACGCGAGGAGGCGATGGCGGCCTCCGCCGGCTGACCGCCCCAGGGCCGTCCCTGCTCGGTCTGCCGACATTCGACGGCCACGCTTCGTTTGACCTGCCCCAGCCTCTCTCCGAGCGCAGGAGCAGCGTGGCAAGAATCGGCTTCGAAGGTCACCCACCGTCCATTGTGGATCTGAAAGGATCGGTATCCCATTCGCCACGCACCGTGTTCGGGAAGGCCAGGTATGTAATCCGGCCGCGACCGCAGCTTTCCGCTGGACAATGGAGACACGTCGATGCGACACGGCGGGGAGCGGCGACGACGTCCCCCGTTCGCGTCGCCGCTCTCGCCGCCCGCCCAGGTGGAGCCGCCCCC
>JADGHA010000567.1 GCA_019689695.1 Micromonosporaceae bacterium
GGGCATCACCGCGGCCGGGCACGCCGGCGCCGCGCCCGGCTGCGGCGCCACCCCGGCCGTGGCCGGTGCCGCGGCGCGCGTTCCCACCGCCGCCCCGCCCCGGTTGCCGGGGCCGGCGCGGCTGATACGGCGGCGGCTCGGCCGAGCGCGGCATGACCGCTACCGCCCCGCGCCGGTGGCCTGTCGGCTGCTCACGCAGGATTCGCCGGAGGCCGGCTGCGGCACGCCGATCACCTTGCCGTCGGGCAGCAGCAGGAAAGCCGGCGCGCCGGCCGGCACCATGCCCAGCCGGCACGCGGCCGCGGCCAGGTTGTTCGGCGACTCGTAGTCGGCCAGCTGCTGCTCCAGCTCGGACTGCCGCTGGTCGAGGCTGGCCTGCTGCTGCCGCAGGTCGTGCAGGCGGAACGCGTTCTCGTTGATCTTCGTGTTGAGCACCAGGATGCCCAGCACACCGCCCACGACGAGCACCAGGATCAAAGCGATGAACGGCGCGCGGGGCACGACCACCGGCAGCGGTGGCGCCACCCGCAGCCGCGGCACCGCCCGCGGGCCCTTTCGCGCCGGCGCCGGCTGGCCAGGGCCCGGCGCCTGCGCCGGCCGGGTATCGGGCGCGGCCTTCAGCGCCGAGCTGCCCTGGGTGGGAAACCTCGTCCGCGCCGCGACCCGACCCCCAGGTCGCGGAACACTTGTCATGGTCAACTCGCGTCCCCCTTTACAGCGAGCCTGGCCTCGTCCAGCCCGGCTGGTGCAGGCCCTTGACCCGGCGCCGTTCGCGGGCGGCGGCCGGATCTCGGTCCTGCGGCGTGCTTGTGATGCGCTCGGCGGCCCGCAACCGCACCGACGCGGCCCGCGGGTTCGCCGCCACCTCGGCCGGCGTGGCCTGCTCCGCCCCCCGGGTGAGCAGCCGCAGCGTCGGCCCGGTGCCCGGCGGCTCCACCGGCAGCCCGGGCGGGGCGCTGCTGCGCGCCCGCGCGGCGAGCGCCTGCTTGGTGATCCGGTCCTCCAGCGAGTGGTACGACAGCACCACCACCCGCCCACCGGGGGCGAGCGCGTCGATGGCGGCCGGCAGCGCCGACCGGAGCGCGGCCAGCTCGCCGTTGACCTCGATCCGCAGCGCCTGGAAGGTGCGTTTCGCGGGATGCCCCCCGGTCCGCCGGGTGGCGGCGGGGATGCTGTCCCGGACCAGCTCGGCCAGGCGCGCCGACGAGGTGATGGGAGCCTTCGCCCGCTCCCGCACGATCGCCGCGGCGATCCGTGAGGCGAACCGCTCCTCGCCGTACTCCCGCAGCACGCGCGCCAGCTCGCGCGCGCTGTAGGTGTTGACCACCTCCGCGGCGGTGATCCCCCGGCCGGGGTCCATCCGCATGTCCAGCGGCGCGTCCTGCGCGTACGCAAAGCCCCGCTCGACGCTGTCCAGCTGCAGCGACGACACACCCAGGTCGAACAGCGCGCCGTCGATGGCCGGAAAGCCAAGCTCGTCCAGTACGCCCGGAAGCTCGTCGTAGACCGCGTGCACCAGCCGGGTGCGGTCCTGGTACGGGCGCAGCCGGGTGCGGGCCAGCTCCAGCGCCTGCGGGTCGCGGTCCAGGCCGACCAGCACCAGCCGCGGGTGCGCGGCCAGCACCGCCTCCGCGTGGCCGCCCAACCCTACGGTGGCGTCCACGTGGATCGCGTCCCGACCGGCGCGGGCGGGGGCGTCCAGCGCGGGGGCGAGCAGCTCCAGGCACCGCTGAAGCAGTACCGGGACGTGCGTACCCCGAAGATCCCCCACGTCGACCCCCTCGACCGCGCCTGACCAGCTGTGGCCGCCCGCCCTATGGGTGGAGCCGCACGTCGTACCGCCAGATCCCCATCCGCTACGCGTCCCGCCCGGTCCGGCCCGTGCCTTGCGACCGAAGCCCGGGAGGACCTGCGCCTGGCGCCGGGGAAGAGGTGCCAGGAGCCGGAGCGGCTGGAGATCTCGCCGCACGGATGCGGCCGTCACGGCCTAAAGTCCTCCGGGCAGCACCCCCTCCTCGATGTCGGCGAAGTCGTCCTCGTTCTCCCTGAGGTAGGTCTCCCAGGCCTGCTTGTCCCAGATCTCCACCCGGGTGCTCGCCCCGATCACCACCAGGTCCCGGTCCAGCCCCGCGTACTCGCGCAGGTGGGCGGGGATGGTCACCCGGCCCTGCTTGTCCGGCACCTCGTCGTGCGCGCTGGCGAAGAACACCCGGCTGTACGCCCGGGCGGCCTTGTGCGTCACCGGCTGTTCGCGCAGCTGGGACGCGATGCGCTGGAACTCGGGCATCGGGAAGACGTACAGGCAGCGCTCCTGCCCTTTGGTGATCACGACACCCCCCGCCAGCTCATCCCGGAACTTGGCCGGGAGGATCAGCCGGCCCTTGTCGTCGAGGCGCGGGGTGTGGGTGCCGAGGAACACCGGCCCCCACCCCCAACCCACAGACCGAGATGAAATTTACAAAAA
>JADGHA010000568.1 GCA_019689695.1 Micromonosporaceae bacterium
CCACAGCCCCCCGCCGCCCCCCGCCCCGGGCGTGGAGGGGGTGGGCCCGCTCGACCGCCGGCACGACGACGAGATCACCGCGGTGATCGAGGAGGCGCACCCCGGCTCCACCACCCGGCCCGGCGACGGTCGGGTGCGCGGATGGTACGGCATCTTCGACGGCACCCGGCTGGTCGCCTGCGGCGCCGACCGGTCACGCGGTGACATCGGTTTCCTCGCCGGAATCACGGTCGCATCGGCCCACCAAGGGCGTGGGCTCGGCGCGGCGCTCACGGCCGCGATGACCCGTCACCTCTTGCGGGCGTACGAGGTGGTGGCGCTCGGCGTGATGTGGGACAACGCTCCGGCGGCCCGCCTCTACCGGCGGCTGGGGTTCACCAGCAGCCTGCCCCGCTCATCCGTCGCCATCAGCTGACACCAGCCATTCGCGGGCGGCCGCCGCATCACCCATCCTCAGCCTGCGTGCCTCACCGGGTCGTCCGGATGGGCAACGGACCGGGCCGTCCGGAACGTACAAACGGCGCACCTGTCGCGCGCCGGGCGCCCGCTCCTCGGAGGCGACCGCGCCGGCGGCGCCCCGCAGCCAACGAAGGGGTGAGGCTGTGGTCGCCAGCCGGAATCTTGTCGGTCCGGTGGTCCATCCTTGGCGACATGACGGGGAACGGATCTGGACGCACGCGACCGGGGCAGACCACCAGCGAGCTCGGGGTGCTCGACGAGTGGCGCGACGACTTCCGGGTGACGCGGATCCCGGCCGATCCCGAGCTGGGCGGCCTGGTCGAGCGGCACTGGGCAGTGACCTGGGACCTGCCGCCCGGTCGCCGTTCGTCGGTCACGCTGCTCCCCCACCCCTGCGTCAACCTGGTCTTCGATGCCGGCCGGCTGACCATCGCCGGCGTAGGCCGCGAGCGGTTGACCTACCCGCTGTCCGGGAGCGGCCGGGTGTTCGGGGTGAAGTTCCGGCCGGGCGGGTTCGCCCCGTTCGTCAACCGGCCGGTCAGCGACTTCACCGGTGCCTACGTGCCGGCCGACCAGGTGTGGGGCGTGGACGCCGCCCGGCTGGAGCGGGCGCTGGCCGAGGCCCGCGAGGTGGGCGAGCTCGTCGCGCTGGCCGAGGAGTTCCTGCGCCGGCACTGGCCCGAACCCGACCACAACACCGAACTGGTGGGACGGCTGGTCCGGGTGCTGCTGCGGGACCGGTCGGTCACCCGGGTCGACGACCTCTGCCGGCGGTACGGGATCTCGCCACGTTCCCTGCAGCGGCTGTTCAGCCGGTACGTCGGGGTGAGCCCGAAGTGGGTGCTGCGGCGGTACCGGCTGCACGAGGCGGCGGCCCGGCTGGCCGAGCCGTCACCGGGCAGCTGGGCGCAGGTCGCCGCGGAGCTGGGGTACTTCGACCAGTCCCACTTCATCCACGACTTCACCGCGGCGGTCGGGCTGACCCCGGCGCAGTACGCGGCCGCCTGCGCGGAAGGGAGGGCGCCACTGCCGGCCTAGGTCGGGTCGGCGACCGGCGCGGCGACGCCGCTGGTACCCGCCGCCGCGGCCGGCGGCTTGGGCTTGGCGTCCACGCCGGCCTCGGCCCGCTGCTGCGCAGTGATCGGCGTCGGCGCCCCGGTCAGCGGGTCGAAGCCGCCGCGTGTCTTCGGGAACGCGATGACCTCGCGGATCGAGTCCGCGCCGGCGAGCAGCATGCAGGTGCGGTCCCAGCCGAAGGCGATGCCACCGTGCGGCGGCGGGCCGTACTTGAACGCCTCCAGCAGGAAGCCGAACTTCTCCTCCGCCTCCCGCGGGGTGATGCCCAGCAGGTCGAACACCCGCCGCTGCACGTCCGCGCGGTGGATACGGATCGAGCCGCCGCCGATCTCGTTGCCGTTGCAGACGATGTCGTACGCGTACGCCAGCGCCCGCTCCGGTGCGGTCTCGAAGCTGTCCTCCCACTCGGCGGTGGGCGAGGTGAACGGGTGGTGCACCGCGCTCCAGCCGCCGTCCTCGTCGCGCTCGAACATCGGCGCATCCACCACCCAGCAGAACGCCCATGCGCTGCGGTCGACCAGCCCGGTCCGGTTGGCGATCTCCACCCGGGCGGCGCCCAGCAGTTCGAGGGCTTCCCGCCGCTGGGCCGAGGCGGCGAAGAAGATGGCGTCGCCGGGCTTGGCGCCCACCGCGTCGGCGAGACCGGCCAGGTGCGCCTCGGAGAGGTTGCGCGCCACCGGCCCCCGGGGCTCGCCGGTCTCCGCGTCCAGCACCACGTACGCCAGGCCACGCGCCCCGCGCGCCTTGGCCCAATCCTGCCAGCCGTCCAGCTCCCGGCGGGTCTGCGCCGCGCCGCCGGGCATGACCACCGCGCCCACGTACCCGCGGGCGTCGATCGCGCCGGCGAACACCCGGAACTCGGTGCCGCGCAGGTAGTCGGTCAGGTCGGTCAGCTCCAGCCCGTAGCGCAGGTCGGGCTTGTCCG